>JAEWIH010000045.1 GCA_023387245.1 Bacillota bacterium
AAGTATTATTTGCCACAAAATACTTATAATGGTGGGTCTATTCGTACAGCAGACCTGCCATTTATTTAATGGAGAAATTATGAAAACCAAATATAGAAAACCTAGAATTAAGCCTATATATCCAGTCTATCGACTAAATGAATTATTATTTAGAGTAGGAGCTCAATTAGGAATAACTACAGAATTTGAAGATCCAGAAGGTAAGTTATATAAGCTGGTGTCCATTCTAGATGGTAAAGATATTGATGAAATAATCAAAATAATGAAAAATGAATTTAAAGATTTGACCGATAAAGATGTAATAGATGGGTTAGATATTCTAAATAATGAAAATTTAATAGAAGAAACAGAGGACATCGATAAATATAATATAAATGAAAGATATTTACCTAATGTTAACTATTATAGTAGGTTTACAGACTATGATAAAAGTCCATATGAAATTCAAGAGAAAATAAATAATAGCACTATTTTATTGCTAGGACTTGGTGGTGGCGGATCAAATATTTTAACTATGTTATCAGGACTAGGACCTAAGAAAATTAAAATAGTTGATTATGATAAGGTAGAGCTTAGCAATTTAGGTCGACAGTTGTTATTTAAAGAGTCAGATATTGGAAAATTGAAAGTTGATGTAGCTTTAGAGGCAATCAAACAAATGAACTCTTTAATTGAAGTTGAGGGTTATAATAAAAAAATTGAACAGATTGAAGATGTTCTTGAATTAACAGATTCAGTAGATTTAGTAATATGTGTTATAGATGAGCCCCCATTTATTGCACAAAAAACTGTAAATAAAGCTATTGTAAAAGCAGGTGTACCTTGTGTATTTGGAGCATCACAAGTAAGTAGAGGTAGAGTGTTTTCTGTTATTCCAGGTAAGACAGGATGTTTTGATTGCTTAAACATTCACTATACTATCCATGATGATAAATTCATTGAACAATTTGTTGGATTTAGAAATATAGATTTTAATCCACCAACAGTTGCTTATTCACCAGCTATGTATCAATTAACCTCCGCTATAGTAGATGAAGCAATTAGAATTTTAACAGGATATACAGAACCGAGAAGTATAAGCACACAATATGAAATAAATTATGAAGATGGATCGTCTTTTACACATCCTTCTTGGGAAAGATATGACAAAGAGTGTCCAACATGTGGAAATGGTGACCCGAATAAATGGGAAATATTTAGATACTATGAAAGAAAGAAATTGTGAAAAGAAGCACAATTTGAAAAAAATCTATTATAGAAAATTAGATACTGGAGATTATTTACTGTATGCTTATAAATCAGAATTACTGATGATTAATGGTAGATTAGCAGAAAATATAATAACCAAGAAAAATGTTGATATAAATGATGATGAAACTTATGAAATTTTGAGTTCTAATAATTTTTTATGTGATGATAATTATAATAATCATGAGTTACCATTGGAATTGAGTAGTTACAAAGTTAATATAATAAATTTTATTTATATCTTGGTATTCGTTATAAGTGTTTTTTATAATGCATATAAAATAAATTATGATATGACTTATAATTTACTACAAAATATAAACTTTAGAAATCATTTACTGTTAACAATAGTTATCGGAATAATTTTCTCTATTATAACTACTGTGAACCATGAATTTATGCATGCCTTATTTTCCAACAACTTGCAAGGAATTAAAGAATCTATAAATTTGTCGATTAAAAATTCGGTAGCTTCAGTATCGTTGACCCATGTATGGTTATGGTCTAAGTTTTCAAGACTATTAGCGATTGCAGCGGGTGTAATGCTAGATTCTATCACTTTATCTTTATTAATCGTTTTAAGACATTTTATAAGTAATAGTATAACTACAGTTATGTTTATAATATTGTTCTTAAGGATTATATGGCAATTTAGATTTCATAGAAATACTGATGGAAAGCTATTTATAATGATGTTATTAGACAATCCTTTTTTGTATTATGATTATAAAAATAATAAAGAATCACTAAATACTAAAGAACTTATTATATGTAGAATTACCTTGATAATAGGTTGGCTTATAGATTTATATTTTTTATTTTTATGGGTTATCCCAATCTCTTTTAAATTAGTTAATTTTTTAGGAGCTAGATTATGAAAAAAATACTATTAGATATAAGGGATATAAACAAGACGTATGATAAGAAAAATATGGCTAATAAAAATGTATCTTTAAAATTCGATAGGGGTGAGATAACTGCCCTATTAGGTCATAATGGGGCTGGTAAATCTACCTTGCTTAATCAAATAATTGGTTTGGTTAAGCCTACAAGCGGAGATATTTTTATTAATAATGTAAATGTTGTAAAGCATCCATCCTATGCCAGAAAAATTGTTTCTTATATGCCGCAATTTTATGCGCCTATAAAAGGTGTTAGTATGTACCAATCAATCGAGACTAGCCTTAGAATAAAAGGGTATAGTAAAAATTTAGCAAAGGTAAAAACAGATTTAATTATTAAAGATCTTGATATTGAACGTTGGCAAAATTTGCCAGGAGAAAAGTTATCTGGCGGTCTTCAAAGGCTAACTTCATTTGCTATGAGCCTTGTAAGTTCTTATCCGATAATAGTATTGGATGAGCCTACCAATGATGTTGATCCAATTAGAAGAGATATTATGTGGAGATATCTTCAAAAGCTAGCTAAACAAGGAATTATTATCCTAGTTGTTACTCATAATATTTTAGAGGTAGAAAAATATGCTGATAGATATGTGCTGTTAGATAAGGGAATGGTAAAAAAAGATGTGAGAATAGGTAATAAGTTTCTTATGTCTGACAAACACGTCTTAAATATTTTGGGAATGGATAAGGATGAAGCAAACCTTGTATTTGGTAATTTTAACATTAAGCGTTATAAGGAAGAGAAAAAGACATCTATTTTTATAAAAAATAGTGAATTAAACACTGCGATGGATATTATCCTTAAATTGTTAGCTTCTAATAAAATAATTTCTTATGAATTAAAAAACATTAGTTTAATTGATGATTACGGGGAGATGGTAAGTGAAGATGAGAGCTAAGAAAATTATTAACCAAACTATAGGACTTATTAAGTGGAGCTTATTAAGACATAAAATATATATTCCAATATTTGTAATAGTTCAAGTCATTTTATCCCTTGCAGTAATTTACGGGTTTTCTTTTGTAACAAATTCAGTAGATAGTTTGTCTAAATCATACTTATATACAGGAGCTATTACGATCAATATTATAGCTGTAACTTGCGTTTTATCTCCTCAAATTGTAAGTGAATCTAAACAAAATGGAATATTTTCATATCAAAAAACTTTAGATATATCAAGGGCACAAATAATATTAGCAGATTTAATTATATGGGGGTTATTAGCTTTACCTGGTTTTATTGTATCAACATTTCTGGGAGCTTTTAATTTTATGATATCAATAAAAATTACTTTATTAGGTATTTTCAGTTTATTTTTTGTAATTATTTCCCTTACACTTTTAGGATTTGCTATAGCTTATGCATTGCCAGCGAATATTATGGCACTAATAACTCAATTAATTATGATAGGCGGACTACTTTTTTCACCTATAATATATCCATCAGGAAGATTGCCAATTTGGATGGGGAAAGTTTATAATAACTTACCCTTTGTTCCAGTTAGTAATATCATAAGGCATAATTTTTTTGGACTAGAAAATTTCTCAAGTAGAGATTATTTAATTGTCTTGATTTGGGGGTTAAGTTCATTTTTGATATCTATTTATATTCTATCAAGGAGGAAGTAAACGCAAGGTCTATTAATTGATAATTTAAATAAAATATAAATGTAAAAGATATTCTTAAAAACATAAACTTAAACCTTGAAAATAGAAAAATTTATGCACTTGTAGGTAGTAATGGTGCAGGGAAAACAACAGTTTTTAAATGCATTATGGGTTTAACTACTTATATTGGAAATATAGATTTAAAGACAGCAACTAAGAATAATTATTTACGAAATATAGGAACTTTAGTAGACTTTTCTGAAAATCAAGAAATATTTACTATTAAAGAATTTTTTGAAGAACATTTTATCTACATGAACACGGATGTAAAAGACTTAGATAATTATATTAATTCTTTACTTGAAAAAATCGGGTTATCCATTGGCATGGATACAAAAATATCTAGCTTATCTTTAGGTATGAAGTAAAAGCTCAATATAGCCTTAGCTGTTTCTCATAAACCTAAAGTTTTGTTGCTAGATGAACCATTTAATGGCTTAGATAGATCAGGAGTTAAAATTTTAAAAAATATTATAATAGATTTTAAAAATAACAATAATTTAATTTTAGTATCTAGTCATACTTTTAAAGAATTAGATGATTTTGTAGATAGGGTAATAATAATTGAGTGAGGAAAAATAATAAGCAGTCAGAACATATTCAATTTTAAAAATCTAGGAATTAAATAAGGTGACTCCAAAAAGTTGGACTTTATACCAGAGATATTTAGAAATATTTGTCTCTGGTTTTTTGCTTTCTAAATATTTCCCTAGAGGAAATCGCAGCTATACTGCATTTAATTTTCTATACTCAACTGGACTTAAATA
>JAEWIH010000061.1 GCA_023387245.1 Bacillota bacterium
TGCATATGCAATCGAAAAACACGAAACCAAACCCATAATCGCAAACGTCCCATTATATACCTGCATAAAAGGTTCGGTCCAATTAGCACCAAAAACCCCGGCAATCATATTATTTAAATTATCGAACGGTAATTGACCGATGATTAAAAACAAACTACCAACAACCGTTAAAGGCAATATCGCTAACATACCATCTTTTAATGCGATGACACCTCGCATATTAACAAATTTCATAATATAATTAATGATTTTAGACATAATAACAATCTCCTATATAATTTTATTTTTGTTCTAATAATCCTAATGCAAACTCCAAAACTTTTTTGCCATCAAGCATCCCATAATCAGCCATAGGAATAACCGCTACAGGAACATTTTTTCCTGCACAAATAAATTTAGATTTTTCATAAGTATATGCAACTTGCGGACCAAGTAAAGCCACATCTAAACTACATACGTGTTCTTGTAATTTAGTCTGAGCAAATGCGCTGATCTCTACATCAATACCTTTCTCCTTTGCAGCTGCTCTCATATTATTAACCAACATACCGGTCGAAAAACCCGCTGCACAAAACAAACCTATTTTAATCATAAAATTCACCTCTTTAAACTTAACTCTTTTCTAAGATCTATAATCTCTTTAATTAGATTAATTTCGGTCATACTTGTCATTAAATGATCTTGAGAATGAACAAATAACGCCGTAATTTCCGACTTGACTCCCGAAGCTTCTTGTGCTAAAAACTTAGTCTGTAATTCATGAGCAGCAATCATCGCCTCCTCAGCTAACAAAACCTCTGAATCACACTTTTCATATTCACCTTTTTTTACATGATCTAACGCTTGGTAAATATGATTTTTCGCATCTCCCGCATTTAAAATCAATCCCATGATTATTTGGTCAGGAACTATCATTTCCATTTCATTTACCTCCTATCCTATACTACTGAAAGCGATTTCCTTTTCTTGTGTCTTAATTTTAACAATCTCTAGTTACTTTTTCAACACTTTTGTTTTTATTTTTTTAATTATGCACATTTGTGCAAAGAATAAAACAAAAAAATAGGCAAATGCCTATTTTTAACGAAAATTTTCATCTTTATCATGCTCTAGCATTTTAATGATCGTCACATAATCTGTAACCAAACGATTAACATATTTATTCTTGATTACATCTAAAATCGCCTCTGATTTTTCGATCCCATAAGCAACAGCAACAATATTTTCAATCTTTTTCAAATCATTTAACGGAATTGCGATTGTCCGCTTATCCAGATTGTTTACTTCACTTCTTTCTCCATGCACTAAAAAACGACAACATATTTCACCAACAGCTTTACTATTTCGAATTGTTTGAAAGTCCTTTAACTCAAGCATATCTAACCAATGTTTATTATTTTCTTCGACTTTACCGCCAATTCCGACAATAGCAATATCCAGATTTTCCCAACTATTACGTATTTCCTCAAAATACTTAGATTTAATTATCCCTTGAGCTAGCTGTTTGTTTTCTTGAACTACCATCGCATTTACTAATGAACATTCGCCCTGATATTTAAGTGCCATTGCATAAACCAAAGTATTAACATGGTATCTAACATTGATTTTACTAGGGCCGCCAGTTAACGGGAAAAATTTAACGCCCTCCATTGATTTAGGAACCATATGCTCAATAACATCGCTCAATGTCTTTCCCCACGAAACGCCGACCTTACAATTATTAAACAACAAATCTCTCACCACACCAGCGCCAACTCTTGCAACCTCGCTACCAATATTTTCTTCGGTATTCATAACTATATCAACACTTTTTAAACCGTATTTTTCTTTAATATAATTTTCAAGCCTAAACATTTCAGTATCAAAACCGTTAATATCTATTTTAACTATCCCCTGATCTCTAGCACTTTTTAACATCCTGCTAATAGTCGTTCGGTATATCCCTAACTCTGTAGCGATTTCGCTTTGACTTTTATTTTTAACATAATAAAGATAAGCAATCTTAGCAAGTGTTTTTCTATTTTTATCACTCATATCGCTTACACCTTAAAAATTTCAACGCCGGATTTCGAAATTTTTGTCTCTTTATCAAATGGAATATTACTATCAGTAATAATTTTATTAATATCCCCCAATTTAAACTGACTAACATTACCCGCTTTCAAAAACTTAGAAGAATCCGTCAAAACTACCACTTCGTCCGCAATCGCCATCATTCTAGAAACAACTTCCGTTCTCATCATATCTTTTCCGGTAAAACCAAATTCGTCCTCAAAACCATCAACACCAACAAACAAAAAGCGCACATGGAAAAATTTAAGCATTTCTTTCACCAAAGGACCCACTGTCACTTGGGAACTTTTTTGATATTCCCCACCCAAAAGAATAACTTTACAATTATCATATTTACGAATACGATCGGCAATAAAAAATGAATTAGTAATTATTGTAATATTTTTCTTATAAGTCGCCAACGCTTCCGCTAATAATGCACATGTAGAACCCGATTCAATCAACACCGTCTCTCCATCATCAACAAATTCCGCAGCCTTAGTCGCGATCTTAAATTTAATATTATAATTTACCGAAAGACGGACATTTAAATCATCACCAGAATTAGACACAGCAAACCCATGTTCCCGACGCAAAAAACCTTTACTTTCTAATTTATCTAAGTCCTTACGCACAGTAACTCTAGACACCCCCAATTTTTCTGCCAGCGTATTAACATCTAACCGTTCGTTCTCGGACACTAATTTTAATATCTGTTCCAATCTCTCCATAGATTCACCTCTACATAATTGTAACATTTTTATTTTAAAACCAACAACAAATTTCAATTATTTATGTTTCATTCGTAATTGATTAAGTTTCATTAGTGTGATATATTTGAAAATAGAGGTATAATATGAAGGGATTTGTTTTTAACATACAACATTTTTCAATTCACGATGGACCAGGAATCCGCACGACAGTCTTTTTAAAAGGTTGTCCATTAAAATGCCCTTGGTGTTCTAATCCAGAATCACAAAATAAATATCCAGAACCAATGCTGGATGCCATTTCAAAGAAAATAACTACTGTAGGATATGAAAAAACTGTTGACGAAGTTATAAAAGAAGTTTTAAAAGATATCGACTTTTATCAAGAGTCAAATGGTGGCTTAACATTATCCGGGGGAGAAATTTTTGCGCAATACGACTTCGCTAAAGAAATTTTAATTCAAGCCAAACAACACGATATCCATACTGCTATAGAAACAACTGGATTTACTAGTCAAGAAAACTTTATTAATTTAATTCAATATGTAGACTTTATCTACTTAGATTTAAAACACTATGATGATTATAAGCATAAAAAACTCACTGGAGTTAGTAATCAACAAATTATAGAAAACATTAAATATGCTGTTAATAACCACCCAAATACCATACTAAGAATTCCTGTTATCCCTAATTTTAACGATAAACTAGAAGACGCTAACAAATTTGCTAATTTACTAATCGATATGAATGCTAGAGAAGTGCAATTATTACCTTTTCATCAATTCGGGGAAAATAAATATGCTCTATTAAACAGGATTTATGAAATGGCTCACTTTAAAAATCTACACCCAGAAGATTTACAAGATTACCAACAAATATTTATAAACAAAAAAATTAATTGTTATTTTTAAAATTAATAAAAACAATGGTGCCGACATTAAAAATCGACACCATTTTATTTTACTGAAACAACTTCCAAATCTCAGAAACCGGATTATGATTAGTAATCGCTTCAATTGTCTTAGCAACCATATAAGCAATCGAAACTTGCTTAATTTTACTACACTTTTTCTGTTCCTCATTTAATTGAATCGAATTAGTAATCACCAACTCGGTAATAGCACTATTCTCAATTCTACTCACAGCATCTCTAGACAAAACACCATGAACACAACAACAATAAACTTCCTTAACGCCTTTATTCAACAATAAATCAACACCACCCAGTAACGAACCACCAGTATCAATAATATCATCAACAATAATCGCAATTTTATTCTCAACATCACCAATTAAATTAATCGCCTCAGCCACATTCGGCTTAGTTCGGCGTTTATCAATAATCGCAATCGAAGAATTAGGAATAGCATCAGACAACCTTCTAGCCCTAGTAGCCCCACCATGATCTGGCGAAACAACAACTACCTCATCTAAAAAATGTTTATTACGATAATATTGACCAAATAAAGCCGTAGCACTCAAATCATCTATCGGAATATTAAAGAACCCTTGAATTTGAGGCGCATGCAAATCTAAAGTAACTACCCGATCAGCACCAGCAGCCTGCAATAAATCAGCCATTAACTTAGCACTAATCGGCTGTCTAGCCCGAGCCTTACGATCCTGTCTTGCATATCCATAATATGGAGTAACAACTGTAATCTCTTTAGCAGAAGCTCGCTTACAAGCATCTAAAGCAATTAAAATCTCCATATAATTCTCTGAAACAGGATAATTAGTCGACTGAATAATAAAAACATTTCTACCCCGAACACTCACCTCAGGCTCTACCAAAATCTCACCATCAGCAAAATGATCAACCTTAATCATCGATCTCTCAATATTTAAATGTCGACAAATTTCATCAGCCAACTCAACACTACTACTCAACGCAAAAACTATTGTATTATCACCACTCATACTATTTACCCTCTTTTCTCATTTTATTTTTTTCAATATAAGCAAAGCCACCCTGTTTCTTAACACAAACTTCACTTCTCTCAATCACTAAATCATCAGCATCAACACTCTTACTCAATGTCGACCCAGCAGCCACAACCGCACCAGCCCCAATCTCTATCGGAGCCACTAAATTAACATTAGAACCTATAAAAGCACGATCATTAATAATCGTTCTAAACTTCTCAGCACCATTATAATTAACAGTAACTACACCACAACCAATATTAACACCACAACCAACATCACAATCACCCAAATAGCTTAAATGGGAACACTTGCTATTGTTAGACATGATCGTATTTTTAAGTTCCACAAAATTACCAATCCGACAACCACTAGAAATCTGACTATGCCCTCTTATATGCGCAAAAGGACCAATAGTCACATCATTATCAATAATACTATCAATAATCTTAGACGACTCTATCAAACAATCATTACCAATAACGCTATCTTCAATATAACTATTAGGCTTAATAATACTACCCTCACCAATCACGCTACAACCAACAATATAAGTATTTGGATAAATAACAACATCTTTAGACAACTTAGCATGCATAGAAATAGTCGTATTATTTTCATCAATAATTATAACACCCTGGCTCATCCAATAACGATTGATTTCTAATTTTAAATCTCGCTCTAAGGTAATTAACTCCATCTTAGTATTAACGCCTCGACCCTCATTCGCATTTTTTAAACAATAGCAACCAACTCGCTTATTATTTTTAACCATTAAATCAATAATATCCGTCAAATAATACTCACCAGCCACATTATCATTATTAATCAAAGGCAAATAATCAAACAACAAGCGATTATCAATACAATAAATACCGCTATTAACCTCATTAACCAATAACTCGCTAGCACTAGCATCTTTAGCCTCAACTATTTTTAAAACACTACCATCATGATCACGAATAATTCGACCATATTTTGCGCCATCATCCAACAACATTGACACAACTACACAATCATAATCTCGCTTAAACTCTAAAATCTCATTTATAGATTCCTGACTAATAGCAACAACATCACCACTAACAATCAGTGTCACCCCATCTCGATTTTTTAACTCATCAACTCGCTTAATAGCATCAGCAGTCCCTAACTGTTTTGGCAACTGATAACAAACAAAAATGTCATCATCAATCACAGCACTAACCTCATCCCCTTGATGACCTAAAACAGCATAAATCTCATTAAATTCACACTGCCTTAAAGTCGTCAATAAATTATTTATCAGCGGCTTACCAAAAAAAGGAGCTACCACCTTATGATGCTTAGACTGCATTCTACTACCAACACCAGCAGCCATAACAATCGCATATTTCATGATCATTCCCCCACTACTATTTTACAAGTCTTATCATGTAATTTCAAATATAAATCATAAAATTGTTGATAACTAAGCTCTTGGGCCCTAATCTTTAAATCAAATAAATGTTTATTCAATAACTCACTATCATATAACCCCTTTAAATTGTTATATAAAGTTTTACGTCTTTGACCAAAACAACTTTTAACAAAAGCAAAAAAATCTAAATCAACTTCTACATTTTTTTTAATCAAATTCAAAACTACCGAATCAACTTTAGGACGCGGATAAAAACAATTAGCAGGAACATTCATTAGGATTTTGCGATCAAATAAATAATCCATAATTACACTCAAGCCATTATAATCACTACTATTAACCCCCGCAAACAATCTTTGTCCCATTTCTTTTTGAACCATAAAAGTTATTTGTGAATAATTTAAATTACTTTCAATTATTTTAAATAATAATTTAGTAGTAATATAATATGGAACATTCGAACAAATAATAATATTTTCTTCTTGACCATAAACACCTAAATCAACATCCAAAAAATCAATCAAGGTTACATTAATATTATCAAGCAATAATTCGTTTTTTAAAACATTAACCATATCGCTATCAATTTCATAACAATCAACTCTTCTAGCAACCTTAGCCAACTGCTCACTCAATGCCCCAAGTCCAGGACCAATCTCAATAATCAGACTCTGACTATTAGCACCACAATTTCTAGCAATTTTAGTAACTATCGAAGGATCTATAATAAAATTTTGACCAAATTTCTTTTTAGCATTCAACCCATATTTATTTAAAATCTTCATCGTATTCCCATAATTACTAATCATAATTTAAAACCTCTAACAAATCACACTTACTAACATTCAATAAATTTAAAGTTTTAAACAATCTTTTAGTATTCATACTCGGCAACCCATAATGTTTAATAACTCGTTTTTTTAATGCTGGATTT
>JAEWIH010000092.1 GCA_023387245.1 Bacillota bacterium
AACAGTACTATTTAGCTTTTTATAATCTTCATCAAGTAAAAAAGAATTTTGTAAATTTAACCACTCATCACTATAACCACGACTATTTCTTAAACTGTTGAAACGTAATTCTTTATCTCGATCAACATATATAATTTGATCAAAATATTTACTACCATCCGATTCAAATAATAAAGGCACTTCAACAAAGCAATACTTAACCCCTTTTATATTTAAAAAAAACAAATTTAAAAATTGATATACATGTTTAAATATGATATTTTCTATCAGCTTTTTTTGTGATTTATCATACATAAAAATATTTAAAATTTGTTGCTTATCAACTTGATCATTAACTACTAATTTAGAATTTAAGCTAGCTAGTTCTAAAATAAGTGGACTATAAAATTGATATAAATTAGCTACTAATTCATCACAATTAATACATAAAAAATTACGATTTTTAAAATAATTTAATACATAGCTTTTACCACTACCCATACAACCAACTATAGCAATTTTTACTAAACTATTTTTGACAGCATTCACAATAATAACTACCCCTTTGATCTATTTTCACTTTATGAATCAAAGATCCACAATTTGGACATTTTTGATTATGTTTGCCATAAACTAATAATTCATTTTGAAAACGCCCACTAACGCCATCACTATCATAAAAAGTATGAATACTAGAGCCGCCTAATTCAATTGCTTTTTTAATAATTTGATGACTAGCATTAACTAATCTTAAAGCTTGATCTTTGTTAATATCTTTAGCAGGTAAAAACGGATTAACTTTAGCAACAAAACAAATTTCACTAGCATAAATATTACCAATGCCAGCTACTACACTTTGATCCAATAAAACACTCTTAATAGCTTTACTTTTATTTTTTATATTTTCTAACAATTGCTCTTTAGTAATCTTTAAAGCATCGGGACCAAGTTTAGAAACAGGACTATTTTCTAAACAATTATAATATCCAATCCGACCAAACTTTCTAACATCATGATAAAACATATAATCATTACTTAATTGAAAAATACAATGAACATGTTTATTTTCTAATTTTTCTTTACTAAACAATAATTTCCCTTCCATCCTTAAATGAATTAATAGATAACCTTTATCTAGACAAATAATTATAAATTTCCCACATCTAAAAATATCTTTTATCACTTGCCCAATAATTCCTACTAAATCATTACTAGCAATAGCAGGATATAATATATTAACATCTAAAATTTTTTGATTAATCAATTTATTTTTAATCGATCGAATAACTGTCTCAACTTCTGGACCTTCTGGCATATTACACCTCATACCATGATGTACCATAATCGCAAGATACATCAAGTTTAACATTAATTTCTGAAATATTAGTCATTGCTTGTACAACTAATTTGGTAACATCTTCTAATTCCGATTTTTTAACTTGTAAAATAACTTCATCATGAACTTGTAAAACAAGAAAACTATCAAAATTATTTTCTTGTAATAATTTATCAATTTTTATCATCGCAATCTTAATTAAATCAGAAGCACTGCCTTGTACTGGCGCATTCATTGCCATTCTAATTGCTTGTTGCTTTAATAAAAAATTATTATGATTAATATTATCAATATATCTTCTTCTACCCCATAAAGTAGTTACATAACCATGCTTTTGACAATTATCCACTACATTTTTCATATAATTATTAATACCACTAAATTCTGATTCATAACTATTAATAAAATCTCTAGCTTGAGAAATGGGAATTTGTAATGAATTAGATAATCCAAAATCCGATAATCCATATATAATACCAAAATTAACCGTCTTAGCAATTCTTCTTAAATCATCACTAACATCACTAATATCATTTAAATTAAACAATTTCAAAGCTGTTTGACTATGAATATCTAAATCATTTTCAAAAGCATTTAACATCGTTTTTTCATTAGCCAACATAGCTAAAATTCTTAATTCTATTTGAGAATAATCTAGCGATAAATAATAATAATCTTTAGGAGCAATAAAACATTTACGAATCGACTTAAATAAATCGTTTCTAACACTTATATTTTGTAAATTCGGATCAGAAGAAGATAAACGACCTGTAGAAGCCATGGTTTGATTAAAAGTAGTATGAATTTTATTATCATCAGATACAAACTTCTGTAAGCCTAAAGCATAAGTACCATGAAATTTAGAAAGCTTCCTATATTCTAATAAACAAGGAATTATTGGATGTTTATTAACTAAATTTTCTAATACATCAACAGATGTAGAACGTTTTTTATTTGTCGGTAACATTAAGTGATCAAATAAAATACTAGATAACTGTTTTGGAGAATTAATATTAAATTTCTTACCAGCATAATCATAAATTTGTTTTGTTAAAACATTTAAAGTAGCTTGAGTATCTTTTTCGAAATATTTTAATTTTTCAATATCAACATCAATACCAACAAATTCCATTTTCGCTAATACTTTAACTAAAGCTAAATCGATATTATAATATAAAAATTCTAACTTTTGTTGCACTAATATTTTCAAATATTTATCAAAAATATCAAAAACTTTAAGCATAAAATCAAATGGATTATTTAAAACATATTTATTATAAACAATATTATTATCATCAGCAATCAATTCTATCGAAGATAAACGACTATCGATTACATAGGCCAATACATTTAAATCATTTTTTAAATTATTAAAAATAATATTGTTTTTTAAACAAAAATGATATAAATATTTAGATTCTATACAATTTTTAGCAATATCACTTTCTAAAAATTGTTTAAACTTATCACTACTCATTTCTTTAAAATCCAAATAGCTAATCTTATTTTTATTAATAATATAAATGCCTTTTATAATCGCATTAATAATACTAGAATTATGATCATGATCAACAAATAAAATCGCTTCACTATTCAAATCACTATCATCAAAATTACTAATTTTAGCCTGTGGTTGAATATCAATTTTGTATTTATTTTGAAATTTAGCTATTAAAGAATTCATTTCATATTTTATTAAAAATTTTAATACTGAATCAATTTTAGGACTAAATAACATGTGATCAATGTTACATTCAAATTTTTGATTAATATCGATAGTAGCTAATTCCTTTGAAAAAAAAGCTGATTCTTTATCTAATAATAATTTTTCTTGTGTTTTACCTTTAATTTCATCAATATGTAAATATAAATTTTCAATCGTATCATATTGACTTAATAATTTTAAGGCAGTTTTTTCACCAATACCACTAACACCTTTAATATTATCAGAACTATCACCCATTAATCCTTTTAAATCAATAATTTGACTAGGTTTTAAAGCAAACTTTTCATACAAAAGTGATTGATCATAAATATCAAAATCACTTAGTCCTTTTTTCATAAAAACTACTTTAACATGATCATCAATTAATTGTAAATAATCGCGATCACTAGTTAATAATAACGATTCAAATTGATATGTTTTAGACAATGATCCAATAATATCATCTGCTTCAATACCATCAATTTCTATTCTAAAAATACCAAAACTATCTAAAAATTCTCTAACAATCTGAAATTGAGGAATTAATTCAGTCGGCACTTCTTTACGATGAGCTTTATATTGATCATATTGTTGATGTCTAAAAGTTGGTTTACCTGTATCAAAAGCACATATAATATGAGTAGGTTCAAACATTTCTATAGCTTTATTCAACAAATTAATAAAACCGTATACTGCATTAACAGGAATATTTGATGAAGTTAATAAATTTTGATTAGAAGTAGCATAAAAAGCCCGAAATAATAATGAATTACCATCAACATATAAAAATTTTTCCATCTAATACTTCCCCCTTTTTCACTTGTTAATTTGTTGTTTATATAATTTGTTTTCAATAAATACATACATATAATATGTTACAATCGCAATAAAAATATTTAATAAAAAACTATTCATAAATTCATAAATTATAGTTTGAGATAAACTTAATTTATATTTATAAATATATTTCAACAAAAAAAACTCTATTCCATAATAAGCAATAAAATTAATAATCAATAAGCAAATCCATTCAAAACTAGACATCGAAAATAATCGACAATAAATTGCTTGTATTAATAGTATGGCTAATAAACATATAAATGATATCGGAAAATAATTACTATAATTACATCCTAATAAATAGCTAACAACTAACCATAATAAAATTTTGTTAGTAAAACTAAAATGAAATGATAAAAAGCAAAATACAAATAATAAACTACAACTATAATAAAATAAAAAACCATTTAAAAAAGTAGTAATAAATTGATCAAAAATATAACTACTAGCTAAAATAATAATCAAAAAACTTTTCTTCATTGTAAAATCACCATTACATAATCTAATTGATTAAAGTCAACACTCGACTTAGCATACAACACTAATGATATACTCTTTTCATCTTTAACAACTTCATCAATTTTACCAATCAACAAACCAGATGGTATTAAATGGCTTAGACCTGATGTAACAATTGGATCATCTTTTTCAATGCTTTGATTATTTTCTAATAATGTTATTTTATAACTTTGTTTTTCGCTATCATAATAATCTAAAATAGCATCTACTTGTTGATTATTTTTAGTCATTATTTTAACTGAGAGTTGAATTGGTGATTGAACATTTATTAATAAACTAACATAACTATAATCTTTTTCAACACTATCAATAATACCAATGATACCTTGGCCATTTATAACAGCATTATTAACTTTAACTCCATCATCACTACCTACATTTATTTTAACTCTTTGTGAAAAATAGCGAGCTTGCCTTTGAATAATTTGAGCACTAATATTTTTATAATTAGACAATGATGACTTTAAATTTAATTGTTGTTGTAACTTTTGAATTTCTTGTTCTTTATACTTAAGCGCAATTTGATAAGAATTAATCGCAATCATATTTTGTCTTAACAATTTATTTTCTTCTAATAATTGATTGTTATTAATTATAATACCATAAGATCTTTTTAACCAATTTAATGGATTATCTAATACAAACTGTTTTAAAGAAGAAAATATATTATAATTAAAATTATCGATCTTTTGTACAAAATTTCTTGGTTTTAGAAAAATAATATAAAATACTAATAATAAACAAATAATAGAAACAATTAAAATTTTCTTTTTTTTCATATGTATTTAAACCACCTAATTAATTATAATGTAATTTTAAATTAAAATAAAGAAGATATGATACAAGGATCATATCTTATTTTAAAAATTTAAAAATGGACTCATAACCATTTTTTGACACTATAACATGATCTATTAATTCAATACCAACTAAACGAGAAACATCAATAAGTTTCTTAGTAACTTCTATATCAGCCAAAGAAGGCACTAAAGATCCCCCAGGATGATTGTGCACACAAATAATTTTAGCACTTGCATAATATAGAGCTTGATTAAAAATCTCGCGCGGATGAATTAATGAACGATCTAGAGTTCCTTTAAATAATATTTTGTGGGTAATAATTTCATTACGAGTATTTAAAAAAATAGCCATAAAACATTCTTGATTTAAATAGGCAATCTCTTTCTGACACCAATTATAAACATCTTCTAACATATTTAAAATATTAGTATTATTTAAATTTTTACTAGCAATTCTTTTACTCAATTCTAAAATTGCTTGTAATTCTAATGCCTTAGCCATTTTAATTCCCGGTATTTGCTTTAATTCGTTATCCGATAATTTATACAAATTACTCAATCCATCACTTTTTATCAATAAATTATGAGCAATTTCAAAAGCACTTTGTTTAGCATTACCGTGTCTAATAATTAAAACTAGTAATTCTAAATCAGATAAAGAATCAATCCCATTCAACATCGCTTTTTCGCGCGGTCTAATATTTAAAGGTAATTCTTTTATTAATAATGACATTAATTATTGTTCCAACTACTTTTATAAAATCCACCGATTGACATCGAACCCGATTTTGATGTTAATAGTTTATAACATACAGTAGCTGTAATTAATGATAATAAAATTCCAACTAACATTTTTTCCTCCTATTTATTATGAAATTTTGTAATGAATTCTACTAGTTTTCTTGAAGCATATATCGTAAAAAGCAATGCTATTGGCATAAGCCACATATTTTTCACCTCCTTATTTAATTATAAGCATCTAAAATAAAAAACCTTAAAAGTAAAAAAGGCTATCATTAATAAAATGATAACCTTATATAATATTTATTAAAAAAATTTATTTATTGAATTTGAAAAAGTTAGGAACATTATCATTATCTGACTTAGTATCAACACTTAATTCACTAAAAGAAGAAGTATTCATATTACCAAATCCTAAAACTTGATCAGCCTCACTAATTGGCTCTTCAAAACCTGTAGCAATTACAGTAACAATTAAAGAATCACCTAATTGTTCATTAATCGCTAAACCGTAAATAACATCAATTTCCCGACCAGCAGCTTCACGAATATAATTAATAGCATCACTAGCATCTAAATTAGATACCGTATCACCACCAGTAATATTAATAATTGTTTTAGTAGCACCATCAATATGAGACTCTAATAAAGGTGACATTAAAGCATTTTGAGCAGCTTCAATAGCCTTGTTTTCACCAGTAGCCATACCAATACCTATCACTGCCAAACCTTGATTTGCCATAACCGATTTAATATCAGCAAAATCCAAATTAATAAAAGAAGGAACAGCAATTAAATCAGTAATAGTTTGAACGCTTTGTTTTAAAATTTTATCAACTTCATTAAATGCGTCTTTTAAAGGGATGCGACCAATATATTCCAATAATTTATCATTTGAAATAACAATATAAGAATCAACATATTTTTTAAGTTCTTCTAATCCTTTTTCAGCCTGTTCAACTCTTCTTCGTCCCTCAAAACTAAAAGGCTTAGTAACAATAGCCACAGTTAAAGCGCCAGACTCTTTAGCACACTTCGCAAAAATCGGCGCAGCACCAGTACCAGTACCGCCACCTAATCCAGCAGTAACAAAAACCATATCCGCATCAGCAACCGCTTCTCGAATTGATTGTTCACTTTCCTGAGCAGCACCTTTACCATTTTCAGGATTACCACCAGCACCTAATCCATTATTACCTAATACCAATTTATTTTTAGCAACAGATACATTTAAAACCTGTAAATCAGTATTAGCTACGTAGAAATCAACGCCCGCTAAACCATCATTTACCATTCGATTAACAGCATTATTACCGGCACCACCAATACCAAACACTTTAATTTTCGCAATTTGTTGATTCATATCGAAACTCATACATTTCCTCCATTGTCATCTCTAACTAACCATTGTTTCTGATCATGATAATTATAACATGCTCCCAATAAACATGTATATATACTATTTCTAGCACCTATAGTTTGGGGAACATATAAATTACATTTAACATTTAAATTTTTTTCTAAATAGATTGCTAAATTTTTTAAATTAGCCCAACTACCACCAAGTAAAATTTCAACATCACCATGATTTAAAATTTCTTGACAAGTATCTTTTAATTGTTTAATACCATTACTAAATAACGGCTCAACTACTTTATAAATATCTAACTGAGAAGCACTATAAGTATGTTCGCCATTTCTCCAAACCGAAACTGGTCGTTTATCTGGATTATTTTCTAACGGATTAAAATTATTCATAATTAATTTTTCAGCCATTTCGTAAGGAATGTTAAACCTAGAACTTAATTTTTCAATCCATTTATTAAAAGAAACATCCAATAAATGACTATGAACTAATTTCCCCTTATAATATAAACCTAAAGAACAATTATCGCTATTACATAATAGAGTAATATAATATTTATTTGAATCATGATCAACTAATGAAGCTTCTTGTCCAAAAGCAATTTGATCAATAACTACATACTGAATTTCTAACCCAGAACCCTCAACCAACATAGCCATTTGATACAAATACTCACGATTAATATAATATAAATCCATATCAGCATAAACTCGTAATGCTTTTTCATTAATAGGAACTTTTAACATTGTATTACTATTAACTTTATATTGATATACTTGAATATTAGTCAACTGTAAACCATTCAAGTTATTTTCCAGGCTAGCTTGATAATATAAATTTTGAATATTATCTTTCAAAATACGGCCTAAAGGATCATTAACATCACTATGAAATTTTTTAGTAACTAAATTTAAATCAATACTATTCACTACTAAAATAATTTTATCTATCACATAATCAAGCTCTTTTCTAGCATTAGAAACAGCTTCCTTAATAGCACTAACAATAGCATCAGGTTTAATAATCACATTATCCTTAATAGCATTGTGATATATTTTTTGAGTATTCAAAACATAAGTTCTACCATTACGAATTTGACATACTAACAATAAAACTTCATTATAACAAACCTGGAGGGTCGCATATATCTCTTTATGCATTTTTTTAATCTCCATTCTACTGTTATAATAATATCAAAAACGATAGTTACAGTCAAAAAAATTTGTTATTTTTTTAAATATATTTGAAATAATATTATGTTTATGATTAAATAAATATTGAGGTGATATAAATGGAATTTAGTAAAATATTAGAAAAAAGACGTTCTATTCGAAAATTTTTACCAGAAAGTATTGATAAAGCTGTTTTAAATCAATTATTTTTAAGTGCTCAACAAGCACCAAGTTGGAAAAATAGTCAAACGGCTCGTTATTATGTTGTAACAAACAAAGAAATTTTAAATAGATTAAAAAACGAAGCAATTGATGATACAAATAAACCAAAAGTAGCTGAATGTCCTTGCTTTATAATTACTACCTTTGTAAAAAATCGTTCTGGATTTGATCGCCAAGGAAATGCTGAAAACGAAATCGGTAATGGTTGGGGAATTTATGATGCTGCTATGCAACATCAAAATCTAATTAATGAAGCTGCTCAACAAAATTTAGGAACATTAATTATCGGACTAAGAGATATAACATTATTATCTGATTTATTATCAATTCCTGAAGAAGAAACTATTTTATCAATTATTGCTGTAGGATATTATACAGATCAACCACTAGCACCAAAAAGAAAAGACATCGAAACAATTTGTCACTATTTTGAATAATTTTCTTTACAAATATAAAATATTAGTGTATTATAAATAAGCATTACATGGT
>JAEWIH010000140.1 GCA_023387245.1 Bacillota bacterium
AATAATACAACATTAACAAAAAAAAAAAAAA
Organism: Bacillota bacterium; assembly: GCA_023387245.1. Lineage (GTDB taxonomy): Bacteria > Bacillota_I > Bacilli_A > Erysipelotrichales > Erysipelotrichaceae > DUUI01. Next base: position 32 of record JAEWIH010000140.1, read on the forward strand.
AACAGTTTTTAAAAAAACTCCCTAAGCTAATTAAAATGTGAACCAACTTCCCATCTGTTAGATTTTAGGTCTAACTTTTGGGGGTCACCTCAACTATTGTTGGTTTTTATTTAATAACATTAACGGTATTTGCTTTGTTTTGAATATTTAAAATATTTCTTTTATTGCTTGGGATTTTATTTTCTACTGCACTTTTATATGCAGGTGTACTACCGCATAAAAGGGAAAGATTTTATAATAGATACAAGAAACAACAATCATTATAAGTTTTGACAATGCGCTATTTGGACGGGAGAGGTGTGTAATGGGTCAAAAAAACTGTATTTATGGAATATGTAACAAAGATGGACGAGCAATTTTATATAACGAGGAAACAAATCAATTTATTACAAGCACAAAGACTGTTGATATACCTCAAAGGCTTATTAGAAATGTGACTTTATTATTAATTCCAATAACAACAGGAATCTCTTACTTTGTCAATCCAACATGGATGAATTTATTAACTTCAAATGCGTTTAAGATGATTATTACGGTTTTTTTGTTTGTTTATACGTATTCAGCTTACGTTATATCGAAAAAGTTCTGTAATAGTTATTATAAAAAACATTACTTTGTTATTACAGAGAAAGATTTTGAATTAACAATAGATGATATAAAAAACGGAGAAAACAATTTAGAAGGAACCTGTAAGCTGATGATTTTTGGGGGCTTAATTACGCTTACAGTGTTTGTGTTGTTCATAATGTTTAAAATATTTGTTTTATTTATTATTTTACTGGTTACTCTATTTTGCTCAGTGATTTTGTATGCACTTGCATTACCACACAAGAGAAAGAGATTTTATGACAGATACAAGAAAGAGCGTTTATAAAGTTGTGATAGGTGTTAGAAATGCGATTTTTAAATAGTGGATATTTTAGAATATGGTTTTATGAAAAAAGAAATCTGGTTTTATAAAGGCAACTTTTATATTATTCCGCGTAAAAAAGCCCTCAGAAATGCTTATGAATTTCTTAAATACTTTTGGACTTAGCATTGGACTTATTTTATGTTACATTTCGGCGTAAAATATTTAAATATAATGATAGACGCTTTTGTAAGTAACAGAATGTTATATCACAATGTTATGAACTGCATAACTGTTTTAAGTTTTTTTGTCTCGGCTTTTGTAGGGAGAGTATATAGCATTAAAAAGATTAAAAAAGTTGGGACGATAGACAATGGTTTTTCAAAAAATCAAATTGATGGCTTAATTGCAAAATCAGAGAAAAAAGAAGCGATTAAAGGAGTTCTATCGATATTTGTACTGACACGAGCTGAGTTAATAATTTGTTTTTGTTTGCCGGAGTTAATGATTTCAAATCCCACATTAAATATATATAGTTTAATAGCCATTCCATTTTTGGGGCTTGTATTAGCACACAGTCTTGGATGCGTAAAATTATTTATATGAATAAGATAATTAAAGCGAGCAAATAAGAGTTTTAATTATTACAGAGAAAGGAAAAATAAAATGGAACTTTACCGTTATGGAGAATTTCTTTGGCATATTAAAGCAGGAAATATACTATGAGAATACCTATTACAGTTTTGAAGAGTTAAAAGAAGCTATCGAAAAATATATTGTATATTAAAATGAAAAGCGTATCAAAAAGAAATTAGGATGGTAAAGCCCTGTTGAATACAAGCAATCAGCTATTGCTACATAAAAACAGCGTAGCAGCTTGATTAACTGCTACGCTAAAAAGTCTAACTTTTGGGGGTCACCTCAATGCTTAGGAAGTTTTAATTAGATTAATTTTAAAATTCATTTAACTAATCTTGGTAATTAGTTTTATTAATTACATTTTTTACCTTACAATTATAAATTTTACTATCAATTTCTTTATCATCCTTAAGTAATCTTAGCTTTATTTCCATCATTTGATCAGCATATTTTAACAATTCACCCGTCTGGTCAATCCTTGCAGTACCTATATGTAAAATATCTTTACGAAATTCATTAATTTTTTTTAGTTTCTGACTAAAATGAGGGTAATATTTCCTTAAATATTCATCACTTGCAAAAGAAGCTTCTAAAGAGTAATCATCACTATCTAATTCATATTTACCTAAGTCAACATAGATATTGAATCCATAGATTTCTAAATTATCAATATCCGCTTTATTTAATATGAGATCAACATTTAAAATATTTAAATCATCTATTTTTAAATTATCTTTTTTATTAAGATGATTAAAAAGGATAAATATCATTATCGTTAAAATTACTGAAAAAATAATTATTAAAAAAGTGATTTTTCTCTTATTCATTTTACGAACTATTTCCTTTATAATAAATTTCTATTTTCGGGACCTTAACATCAATTGTTTTAACAGATCTATATTCCGATTTACCATAAATTCTACCGGTTCTTTGATCAACTTTATTATAGATATCGTATTTATAAATTGTATATCTATAAAGATCATAATTTATCGCGGAATAGTAAGAACAACTTTCAAACTGACTAGGAGCTGTATAAGTTTTATTTCTTTCTGATTCAACAGTTTTGGAGTAAGAAGCATTTAATCCTAATTTGAGTTTAATCACATCTTTAATTCCGGCTTCCACACCAAAATCAAAACTCACACTAGCTGTATCCGAAACCCTTTCAGTAAGCGTTAAGGAAGATCCACCCGGCAAAGAAAATAAAAATCTATCATTTATTCTCGGCCCAACATCGTGACTAATTATTTGGTGACTTACATATTCATAATTAGAATGGCTATATTCAGGAACTATTAACCCTAATGGTAATATATCACTAGAATTATTTAATGAGCTCAAATCATGTAAATCATTTAGATTAAAATCATTTGAACCGTTAGCTTTAGGGTTAATTTGTAAACCAATTAATAGTAAAAAAATTGAAAGTAATTTAATTATATTTTTCATTCGCACTCCTTTTATAAAAAATAATTTTATTTTAAAATAAATAACAATTAAGTGAACTACACTCTATGCTAAAGCATAGGTGCTTCTTGCTTCACCCTTTACTACATTTATCATTTTATTTCTAAAATCAAAACGTCTTACACCAAGTTCGCAAGCGTAAATTCGGACAGTTTCTAACCTACTAAATGTTTTATTCATAATTTTATTTTATCATTAAATTAAAATTATGCCATTCATCCTTAAAAGCTAAAGCTTAAAAGATTTATTGGCAATTTATATTTAAATCACCATTCTTATATCTAAACGGATTATATTTCACCATTTCTCACCTCTTTTTTATTATAGGTAATTATATTTTTTATTGCAATCTAATTAATAGTTATTTTAACAAAAATAAAACTCCTTAAATTTAATAAGGAGTTAAGTGATATTAGCGCAGTTTAATTACGATATCATCCTCAAGTACTTCACCCTCTTTTAGACAAATTATATCGTCATAATCTTTTGAATTTGTGACAATTAACATCGTGGTTAAATCATATC
>JAEWIH010000143.1 GCA_023387245.1 Bacillota bacterium
TAGCTGCCGATAAACCGGCACCCCCTCCACCAATAACAACAACATCAGCTTCTTTAACTTCGTCTTCTACTTTAACAACCGCTGAATTAGATTTTAAAGCACTAGGATCAAGACCAGCTGATTTTAAAGCGTTAGTAACAGCTTCCTTAATACCCTTACTAGAAAAAGTAGCACTAGCTACTATATCTATATCAATGCTATTTTTAGATTTCATTTCATCAATAATCTTATTAATAGCATTATCACCTAAACTTGGTGTTTCATGATGCTTAGCATCAATATTAGTAATGACATTTTCTTTTAATTCTAAAGTCACTTCAATATCACCTTTAAAACCTTTACCCGCACCTTTAAAAGTTCCGCTAATTAAATCGCCTTTTGAAGGTTGAGCACTAGAACAGGAAATCAAAGTCAAAAGAACTACAAAAAATATCATAATTCTTTTAAATGTTTTCATATTCTTCCTCCTTATAGCAATAATTATACTACCTATAAATACAAAGAAAAGGCTTGACTTTTAAAAAAAGATATGTCCATGTTTTCACATATACATATCTTAAATATTTATTTGACTAATAAATAAATGCTTGTTATTATAAAAAAAATGGTGCCCAGGGTGGGACTTGAACCCACACGGTATCACTACCGGAGGATTTTGAGTCCTCTGCGTCTACCATTTCACCACCTGGGCAGTAATGGTATTATAACAATAATTTTATTTTTTAGCAAGTATTTTTTTAAGGAGATTAATTATTATGAATATTGGAATTATTGGTGCTGGAAGATGGGGTAGCTTTATTGCTAGTTATTTAGATAGCATTGGCAAAAATATAACGTTATATGGTAGAAAAGAATCAACAAGTTTTAAAAAATTAATAGAAACAAGGCGAAATGATAATTTAGAACTAAAACCTTCAATTAAACTAACAACCGATTTAGAACAAATCGTTTTAAATCCTTATATTATTATTTCAATTTCATCACAAAATTTAAGATCACTACTTAAACAAGTTAATCAATTATTAAATAGTAACATAACCTACACTTTTATATTATGTATGAAAGGATTAGAAATAGAAACTGGTAATACTTTATCAGAAATAGTTGATCAAGAAATTACTATCAACCATTATACTGCCGTATGGTTAGGACCTGGACATGTTCAAAGTTATTTACAAAACATTCCAAATTGTATGGTAATTGATTCCAAAGATAAAAATACGAAAGAATATTTAGCTAATACTTTTAGTTCAAATTTAATCCGTTTTTATTATGGTAATGACTTAATCGGAAACGAAATTGGGGCAGCTACTAAAAATATTATTGGGATTGGGGCTGGTATGCTAGATGGACTAAATTTGTCAGCTTTAAAAGGCGCTTTAATGGCTAGAGCTACTAGCGAAATAGCGAGGTTAATTAAAGCGTTAGGATCCGATCCAATGAGTGCTTATGGATTATGCCATTTAGGTGATTATGAAGCTACTATATTTTCGCCATATTCACACAATAGAGCCTTTGGGGAAGCATTTATCAAAAATGAACCATTTACTAAATTAGCCGAGGGTTACTATACTTTAGCTGCCGTAATTAAAATAGCTAATAAATTACAAATCGAACTACCAATTATTAGTGCGATAGATTCAATTTTAAATAAAAAACAAAATCCAATGACTGTATTAGAACAATTATTTAAACGCCAACAAAAACAAGAATTTTAAATATATAAATCGGGTTGCTTTGAAGTCAACCCGATTTTTTCTATTTTTGAGCATAAACTTTACAAATTTCAACAATTGTCATTTTAGCTAATTCCATAGTTTCACCGACAACAAATTCATAAGGACCATGAAAATTTTCGCCACCAGTAAACAAATTTGGGGTTGGTATTCCCATAAATGAAATTTTAGAACCATCGGTTCCTCCTCTAATAGCTTGAACTTTTGGCTCAATACCTAAATTTTTCATAGCCTCTTTAGCTACTTCAATACAAGTCATATCTTTTTCAATAACTTTAGACATGTTGTAATATTGATCTTTAATAGTTAAACTTGCGATTTCTCCATATTGAACATTAATTTTATTAACTATGTCTATTAGTAATTGTTTTTTTTCTATAAACTTATCTTCATCATGATCACGAATAATATAACTTAAACTAGCATGCTCAACATTACCATTAATATCCATTAACATAAAAAAGCCTTCTTTATCTTTAGTCAATTCTGGAACTTGATCACTAGGTAACATGCTTTGAATTTGGCTAGCTATACTAGCAGCATTAATCATAACTCCATATGCTGATCCTGGATGAACATTTAAACCTTTTATTTCGATTTTAGCACCAGCCGCATTAAAACATTCGTATTCTAATTCACCTAATGGACCACCATCAACAGTATAAGCAAATTCAACTTTAAAATCATTAACATCAAAATTATCAGCTCCCCTACCTATTTCTTCATCTGGACCAAATGCCATCCACATATCGCCATGTTTAATTTCAGGATGATTTTTTAAATAAATAGCCGCTTCAATAATTTCACAAATTCCCGACTTATCATCAGAACCTAATAAAGTAGTACCATCAGTAACCATTAAAGTTTTATGGACATGATTACTTAAATTTTTAAAATCTTTAACTTTCATTACAATATTTGAATCCGAATTTAAAATAATATCTTGGCCATCATAATCATAAATAATTCGTGGATTGACATTTTCGCTATTAAAATCTGCAGTATCATAATGAGCAATAAATCCGATAGCTTTAACATTATCGACATTTCCTTTAATTCTAGCAATAACAAAGCCATTTTTATCATAATATTTAACATCATCAAATCCTAATTCGACTAACTCGGCTGCTAATTTTTTCGCAAAATCAACTTGTCCACTAGTTGATGGTATCGTATTGCTATTTTCATTAGAACGAGTATTAATCTTAACATAACGCATTAATCTATTTAATAATTGTTTCATAATTTTACCTCCGTTTTTATTATAGCATATTTTACATACTTACTTTATTTGTGTTAAAATCCATATCAGATATAAATGGAGGATTTTATGGAAAATAAAATTTTAAAAAGAGAAGAAGTTCCTATTGAATTAACTTGGGATTTAGAAACTATTTTCAAAAATGATCAAATAGCTCAAGAAAAATATCAACAATTAGAAGCCGATATTAGTAAAATAGAAGCCTTTAAAGATAATTTATGCCAAAATCCACAAAACTTATTAAATGGTGTTGAATGCTTCTTAGACCTATATAGACGATTAACTACTTTATATGTTTATGCTCATTTAAAAAATGATCAAGATACTAAAAATGATTTTTATAAAACTTTTTATGAAAAAATGGTCGTACTCTATTCAAAATTAAGTTCTGCTTGTGCTTTTGTTGAAGTTAGTATTTTAGAACAAGACTATGCTACTATTCAACAATTTATTCAACAAGAACCTAAATTAAAACCTTATGAACATTTTTTTGAAGAAATGTTTAGAAATAAAAAATATGTACTTTCTGATAAAGAAGAAGCTTTATTAGCAACTTTATCACCCGTTTTAGATACTGGTAGCCATACTTTTTCAATATTAAATAATGCTGATTTAGTATTTCCAAATATTGAAGATGAAAATGGTAATTCAGTTCCTTTAACTCATAGTCGCTATGGACTATATTTAGAATCTAAAAATAAAGATGTTCGTAAAAATGCTTTTAATGCAATGTATGATACATATGCTAAATTACAAAACACGATTGCAGCTTTATTTTCAAGTAATATTTCACTTCAAAATATTAATGCTAGATTAAGAGGTTTTAAAAGTTCAAGACATCAACATTTATATAGTAATGCTATTGATGAATCTGTATACGATGCACTTATTCAAGCAGTTAATGAAAAACTACCTTTACTTCATCAATATGTTGAATTAAGAAAACAAATTTTACAATTAAGTGAATTAGAAATGGCAGATATGTATGTCCCTTTAATCGATGAAGTCCCTCTTAAATTCAGCTATGAAGAAGCTAAGCAAATAACTTTAGAAGCTTTATTGGTATTAGGTGAAGAATATATTGAAATTGTTAAAAAAGCCTTTAATGAACGCTGGATTGATGTAGTGGAAAATGATGGTAAACGCAGTGGCGCATATTCTAGTGGAAGCTATGATACCAATCCTTTCATTTTACTAAATTGGCAAGATAATTTAAGCAATTTATATACTCTAGTTCATGAAATGGGCCATTCGCTACATTCATACTATACTCGTAAATACCAACCTTATGTATATGGATCATATTCAATTTTTTTGGCAGAAATAGCTTCTACTACTAATGAAAATTTATTAACTGCTTATTTATTAGAAAAATATAAAGATAATAAAAAGTTAGTAGCATATGTTCTAAATCATTATTTAGATGGTATTAAAGGAACATTATTTAGACAAACTCAATTTGCTGAATTTGAAAATGTAGTACATAGTGCTCAAGCAAATGGTCAAATTTTAAGTTGCCAATATTTAAATGATACTTATTTTAATATTAATAAAAAATATTATGGCGAAAATGTTAATTATGATCAAAGAATTGCTTTAGAATGGTCTAGAATCCCGCATTTTTATTCTAGTTTCTATGTTTATCAATATGCTACAGGTATTTCAGCCGCATCAGTATTTGCGAAAAGAATTTTAGATAAAGAAAATAATGCTGTTGAAAATTATATTAATTTCTTAAAAGCAGGAAATAGTGACTATCCTCTAAATGTATTATTAAAATCTGGTCTAGATATGTCTAATCCTGAAGCTATTTATACTACATTAAATTTATTTGATGAAAGATTACAACAATTAAAAACATTGATTTAAAAACACTTCATT
>JAEWIH010000057.1 GCA_023387245.1 Bacillota bacterium
CATTTTAGCCAGCACTAAAGCACCATCATCCAACAATACTCTAGCACCACGACCAACCAACTCAATAATTCTACCCCTCATTATTGATCCATCACCTTAAATAATTTCAAAAAATCATAATAAACAGTAGAAATCAAATCACTATTATTACTATCCAACGCCTTATTAGCCCTCAATATTAACTGCTCTAATTCATATTTTTGCGAAAAAGATAACTTACTAACATCAACCGCATTCGCCCTTATCAAAACATCTCTCAACTGATTCTCATCAACCAAAACAACCTCAGAAGTATAATATTCTAAAACAATATTACTATTTTCATTTTGAACATAATTACTACCAACACTAGGACTAACCCCCATAACCACATTCAACTCAATATTATCACCATCTTTAACCAAAGGCCTTAACACCACAACCGCCCCCAAGCTCTCCAACTCTTTCTTAGCATCACTAACCGCTTTACCAATAACATTAGGAACAATAAACTTAGTACTACCAGCAACCACTAACTCAATCTCATGATGGCGATCAAACTCCACTACACTACCAGGCACTAAATTATTTTGACCAATAACAATACCAGACTTATACTGATCAGAAGACTTATAAACTACCTTAATATCCAATTTAGGCAACACGCTCAACTTTTCTCTAGCCTCCTCTAAACTTAACCCCACCAAATTCTCAACATCATAGCTAATCCCCTTAGAAACCACCAAAGAAATAACACTATTTTTAGGCAACTCTACACTATCCTCAGGAATAATTTTAATAACACTACCCTTAGACACATTACTAGACAATTGATAAATTACTTTTTCATCAACCAAAAAACCCTCATGAACTAAAATATTACGCGCCTGATCTAGTGGCAATTTAGTAACATTCGGAATCTTAACAACCTTAACCTCCGGCGATTTAGACCAAAAAAACAACCAAATACCACTAACAATAATTATTAAAATTAAAAAAACAACCAAAAAATAATACCACTTAAACTTAGATTTTTTTCTCCGTTTAAAATCACCATAATCTTTAACAAAGACAACTGTCGGATTAGAATTATCATCATCACTAAACACTAATTTCTCAACATTGCGCTTATCATCCAACAAACATTCTTCCAAATCCTTTAACATAACCTTAACATCATGATAACGATACTTTTTATTTTTAGCCATAGCCTTAATAATAATATTTTCAATAGACTGCTCAATATTAGAATTATAATCTCTAACCGAAACCATCTCTTCCTTTAAATGCTTCATAGCCACCTGTAAAGCACCCTCACCCTGATAAGGCAAATTACCCGTCAACATTTCATAAAAAACGATGCCCAAAGAATAAATATCCGACTCAAAACTCGCCAATTCACCCCTAACACACTCAGGCGCCAAATAATGAACAGACCCCATAACCGAATCATGTTGAGTTAACTGAATAGAACCTTGGACACTAGCAATACCAAAATCAGCAATCTTAACAGTACCATCCGCCTTAACCAAAACATTTTGAGGCTTAATATCCCGATGGATAATTCCCAACTGATGAGCAGCATCAACCGCCAACACCAACTGCTTCATAATCATTAAAGCCTCGTTTTTCTCAATCGCACCCCGCTTTAAAATCATCGACTTTAATGTCATCCCACTAACATATTCCATAACTATAAACGGACGATTGTTAGCCTCGCCAACATCATAAATAGCCACAATATTGCGATGCTGTAAAACCGAAGCCGCCTCAGCTTCTCGCATAAAGCGCATTTTCGCAATCGGATCTTGACATAGCTCTAAGCGTAATAATTTAATCGCACACTCACGATCCAAAACCTTATCATAAGCCAAAAAAACATCAGCCATGCCACCAACACCAATTTTTTCCTTAATTTCATATCTCTGTAATTGAAGACTACTCATTAGCATCAGCCTCCACTAAAATATAAGTAAAATTATCAATAGCACCCGAATCATAAACTAAATCCGCAATTCGTTGATTTTTTTCATTCATCCCAATCGAATCATTAATAATCTTAAATAATTTGTCTAAATCAACATAAGAAGACACACCATCAGAACATAAAAATAAATATTTAAAATCAGAATTTATATTCTCTAAATCATAACGCAAATCTTTATAAATACCAATCGCATTAGTAACCGCATTACGCAAAGGATGACTAGCCACTTCTGACAATGTAATTTCCCCTCGATTCAATAAATCATTCATCAACGAATGATCTTTAGACAATTGTCTAAACCCTCTATCATTATCTACAACATATAATCTCGAATCACCAACATTAACAAAAAAATTACCATGCTCACTCAATACAGCCATAACTAAAGTCGAAGACATCCCATTTAAAAAATTATCCTGATGAGCCAATTCATAAATATGACTATTAACTTCAGACAATAGATTAATAATCTGTAATTGATAATCGATTAATGACGGAGCAGTAACTATATTTTTAATTTTTTCTTCAACCAATCGAACAATTAAAGAAGAAGCCACATCACCAGCATTACTACCACCAACTCCATCCAAAACCAATAAAACAATCAAATTATGATGCTCAATAATCGCTAAAGCATCTTGATTATTTTTACGCACTAAACCAGTCTGGGAATTACTAATTATTTTCATTGTTCTAACCTCTCTCGCTTCGCCCTTAACTGACCACAAGCAGCATCAATATCGCTACCATGTTCCTTTCTTAACGTCGCCTGAATACCTTGCTTCATTAAAGTATCAAAAAACTTCATCTGTACACTCAAACTACTAGTCATAAAATCATTCTCCATCACTGGATTATACGGAATTAAATTAACATAAGCATTTAAGCCCTTAATCAAATTAGCCAATTGAATAGCACAATCAACACTATCATTTAAATCCTTAATTAAAATGTATTCAAACGTTAGTCGACGATTAGAATGACTAGCATAATAATTTAAAGACTCAAACAATGTCTCAATATTATAAATTTTATTGATCGGCATAATTTTATTACGCAACTTATCATTAGGCGCATGTAAAGAAATAGCCAAATTAATTTGATTAAACTCATCAACAAATTTCTTAATCATCGGCGCTAAACCACAAGTAGAAACCGTAATATGTCTAGCACCAATACCCAAACCTAAATCATGGTTAACTATTTTCAAAAAAGCTTTTAAATTATCAAAATTATCCAATGGCTCACCAATTCCCATAACGACAATATTTGAAATCCGCTCACCCTCTAAATCAAGCATTCTCGACACTATCAAAACCTGATCAACAATTTCTCCCGCACTTAAATTACGCCTTTTTTTCAATAAACCCGAAGCACAAAATTTACAACCCATATTACAACCTAATTGGGTAGTAACACAAATAGAATAACCATAATCATGCTTCATTAACACTGTTTCAATAAAATGATTATCCAAAGTCTTAAACAAAAATTTTCTAGTACCATCTTTAGAAGTCTGGACTAATTCTAGCACTAATAAATCGATCATAAAATTTTGATCCAACCATGCTTGAGACTGTTTAGATATATCACTCATTTCAAAAAAACTCAAAACTCTTTTTCCATAAATCCACTTAAAAATTTGTTTAGCACGATATTTTTTTTCATTATTAGCCAAACAAATTTCTTCCAATTTTTCAAACTCTAAATCTAATATTGCTTTTTTCATAATATAATTTTAACATATTTAAAACATTCTTAAAATACAATCAAAGCTAAAAAAAACAGGAGTATTTACTCCCGTTATAAACAAAAATTTTTAATAGCATGATCAATTAATTGACGATAAGAAATTAAACTAATACTAAAATTATCCAATACTAAACACTTAACATTCTCCAAACTACTAGCACAATTATAAATTAAATCATCATCAACTAAATAATCAGCATAATAATGCCATATATTATCTTTCGCAAAACCATTAATAATAATTTCTCCTCGATTACTAAAAGCTAATTTAACTTCAGCCAAATTAAATAATTTATTACCAAAAAATAAAATATAACAATCTAAATCATATAAAGTCTGGAAAACTGATCTTTGAGAAAAACAGAAATCTTTTGGGAAAGGCTTAACAATATCCCCAGCCCGATCACCATAACCAAAAAAATCAATATAAGGATGAGATGCTCTAAAAAAATTATCTTGTCTTTTAATCCAATTTATAACTTGATTACTAACAATCGGCAATGGATTTTTAATCATATCTTGACGATAAGTATTCAAACGATTAATCAATGCCTTAGAGCTATAATAAGGATCACTTTGTTGAAACTGAATTTGATAAGAAAAAATCGCACCATTAACTAATCTTTTTTTTAAACGATTTAAAAACGTAGGCAACCCACCTAAAATATCCTGATCATATTCACAATCATGAACTAATAACAATATATTATCATTAATATTTAAATAATCAAGGATAATATCACAATCATTACTAGTTTTTAATAACATCATTCGCACCTAAAAATTCAATATATTGAATATACTGTGCCAATCCCGCTTTCGTATTTAAAACTTTACCATCCTTAACAACAACTAATGTCGGAGTAGAATTAACCTGATTCTCTAAATATTGATCCAAAACTTTAGACATCCTCTCTTTACCCTCTTCATTAACATTATCGCCATTTCTTACTTCTTTATCAATTTCCCAAATTAAAATATCAACACCTTTTTTTTCAACAATCTCATTTAAAATTGGCTTAGCCTCTAAACAGGCCGCACAAGTTGTCGAAGCAACAACCAAAACAAAACTTTCTTTTTTATCAAATTTTTCAATCAATTGTTGAGCACTAATATCAGTCATTTTTTTACTAGACCCACAACCAAATAATAACAATGCTATAAATAAAAAAACTAAAATCTTTTTCATGTTTTATACCCTCTTTCTATGCGTATGAGCTAGTTTAGAAGCCGCTGAAGCAGCAATAGCACCAACAATATCATCTAAAAAAGTGTTACAACGACTTTTATCATCATTAACTCTACCAATTATTCCGGGCTTCAATTTATCAACATATCCAAAATTTGTCAACGCGATTGACCCATATAAATTACAAATTCCATACGCCAACACCTCATCAACACCATATAATCCATAATCATTACGAATAGCCTGACAAATATCATCATCCCCAAAAGACTTATTCTCAACTGCCACATCAATCGCAATACCTGTAATTAAAGAATGATACACTTCTCGCTTATCTAATATTTCTATAATATCTTCTTCTATTTCTTCCCTTGTCAAATCTTGAATATATGGATGCTGTAAATCAAATACTATATCAACAATATCACTCAATTCAACACCTCTTTGTTTTAATAAAGACAAACATTTATCTTTCATAATTTAGCCTCCTCTATATTTATATTCTACACTCTTATTCTTTTTTGAGCAAATAACTATCATCATTTATTAATAGCTGATATACTATATATAAAGGAAAAAGGAGAAAATTTATGAAGACATTTACATTACCACAATTACCTTATGCATATGATGCTCTAGAACCGGTAATTGATAAAACAACAATGGAAATTCACCACACTAAACACCACCAAGCCTATACAGATAATTTAAATACCGCATTAGGCAAACATCCAGAATTGGAAGTTGGGTGCTTAAGACAATTATTAGCTGATATTAATCAAGTACCAGAAGATATTCGTCAAGCAGTAATCAATAATGGTGGTGGTTTTATTAACCATAAAATCTTTTGGGAACAATTAGCTCCAGTAGGAACAAGTACAATTAGTCCTGAATTTAAAGAAATTTTAGAAAAAGCTTTTGGCTCATATGATGAATTTGTTACTAAATTTAGCCAAGTAGCAACTACTCGTTTTGGTTCTGGTTGGGCATGGTTAGTAGTCAGCAAATGTGGCTGTTTAGACATAATCTCAACACCAAACCAAGATAGCCCATTAATGGATGGCAAATATCCTCTATTAGGACTTGATGTTTGGGAACATGCTTATTATTTAAAATATCAAAATAGAAGAGCTGAATATATTAAAAACTTCTTCGAAATTATTAATTGGGATGTTGTATTCCAACGCTATCAAAAATATACAACAACAAATGATTCTCAACACTGTTGTACAAAATAAAGATTGATTTATAAAAATCAATCTTTTTTATTTAACTAACTCTAAAGCAATTTTAGATGCCAATCTAGCATTATTAAATACTAACTGAATATTTGCTAGTAAGCTTTGACCATCAGTCGCCTTAACAATCGCTTCTAACAAAAAAGGAGTTACATCTTTACCCTCAATATTTTGACACTCTGCCTTTAAAAGAGCCTGTTCGATAGCATCATTAATTTTATGCTCATCCATCGCATATTGTTCAGGAATCGGATTAGCAATTACTAATCCCCCCTTTAATCCAATACCAAATTTAGTCTTAATCACATTAGCAATTTCTAAAGGAGTATTTAAGCGATGTCTTAATTTAAAATTACTCTTATTAGTATAAAAAGCAGGTAAATAATCAGTTTGATAACCAATAACTGGCACACCTTTGGTCTCTAAATATTCTAAAGTTAAGCCTAAATCTAAAATTGACTTAGCCCCTGCACAAACTACTGCCACATTAGTATTAGCCAACTCATCTAAATCTGCAGAAATATCCATAGTTTCATTAGCATTACGATGAACACCACCAATCCCTCCAGTCGCAAAAACTTTAATATTAGCCATATTCGCAATAATCATCGTAGTCGCTACAGTAGTAGCACCTAGTTGTTTAGAAGCTAAAACAAGTGCTAAATCGCGACGAGAAACTTTAACTACATCTAAGCCAGTTTGTGCCAATAGATCAATTTCATCTGCACTCAATCCAACTTTCATCTTACCATCAATAATCCCAATCGTAGCCGGGATAGCCCCACACTCTCTGACAATTGCTTCGACTGCTAAAGCCGTTTCTTTATTTTGAGGATAAGGCATTCCATGAGAAATAATAGTAGACTCTAGAGCTACTATCGGCAAATTATGATTTAAAGCATGTTGTATTTCTGGACTAATTTCTAAATATTCTTTTAATTGTTCCATTTTATTTTCTCCTTTATTTTTTCTATTGTATCTAATAATAATCTTTCATTTAATCCTGGATATAAAGTATATTCAGTCATTAAATTTAAATATGA
>JAEWIH010000081.1 GCA_023387245.1 Bacillota bacterium
GATATGAATTTCTTTAAGCTAAGATAATTATTTGGTAACTCTCTTAGATTTGATTCTGGCAGCTTTACCAGTTAATGCACGTAGGTAGAACAATTTGGCTCTGCGAACTTTACCAACGTTGTGAACCTCTATTTTGGCAATGTTAGGTGAGTTAATTGGGAAAATACGCTCAACACCAACACCATTAGACATTTTTCTAACGATAATACTCTCAGCAATACCGCGCCCCTCTTTCGCAATTACCAAACCTTCATAAGCCTGAATCCGTGTTTTATCACCTTCTTTAATATTAACATCAACACGAACTGTATAACCAACTCTAATTTCTGGCAAATCACTTCTTAACTGTGATTTTGTAATTTCATTAACTAAACCTAAATTCATATCATATCTCCTTTACCGTTTATAATTCATGAACATAATATCAGCGGAATTACGGCTTCTATAATTTAACATATTTTTATTTAAAAATCAAACATTTTTCAAAAACTCAATATCGTCAGCAGATAATTGATATTTATCCAATAAATCAGGACGATATTTTTTAGTCATTAATAGTGATTGTTGATGCCGATATTTCTCAATATTAGCATGATGGCCAGATAATAATACTTCTGGAACACTAACGCCATTATAAATAGCTGGTGTAGTATAATGAGGATGTTCTAATAATCCTATTTCAAAACTTTCACTAGCTAAAGAATCGTGATTAATAACATTATCCAATAAACGAATAACACTATCACAAACAACCATAGACGCCAATTCACCACCAGTTAAAACATAATCACCAATTGATATAACTTCATCAATATAAGGCATAATCCGAAAATCCACACCTTCATAATGCCCACAAATTAAAATTAAATGTTTATATTCAGATAATTGAGTAGCAATTTTTTGTGAATATACTTTACCAGCAGGAGCCATTAAAATAACATGACTATCATCTGTTTTATTTGCTAAAATACAATCGATAATCGGTTGTGCCCGCATTACTAAACCAGCACCACCACCATAAGGTTTATCATCAACCTTACGGTGCTTATCTAAACTATAATCACGAATATCAACAACATCAATATTTACCAATCCTTTATTTATTGCTCGTTTAATAATCGATGTAGTTACAAAGCCATTAAATTGTTCTTTAAATAATGTCGCAATTGTAATCCTCATAAACCTTCAATCCAATTCACTTCTATTCGCTTATTTTCTATATCAACCAAAGGTACTAATTTAAAAGAAAAAGGAACTAATGAACTAATTTGATTATCACCAATCCGTAACAATATTTGATTAGGTAATTCTACTATTTCAATAACTTTCCCACGATATTTTTGAAATTGATCATAAACTAAACAACCAATTAAATCTGAATATAGAAATTCATCATCATTAACCTTGTTAACATACTCATCAACAAAAATATCAATATTTTTTAAATTTTCTATCTCTGACAAAGAATTATATTCAAAAAATTTAATTCGATATGGAGTTGAATTAATATATGCATATTCAACACTAACATTAACAAAAGAATTATTTATTTTTAAATATAATTTACTACCTTTTTTAACACGCTCACTAATAAAATGAGAATCACTAAAAAATTTAAACTCTCCCTTTAAACCATGAGCCTTTAATAATTTACCAAACTTAATCATTTAGTCAAAGATTCAAACTGAAATACAATCTTTTTAGACAATTGACGAGAAATAATCAAACCCACTTGTCTTAATGTTTTCGCCATCGCACCACCTTTACCAATTAAACGTCCAGTATCATCGCTAGTAGCATAAATAACAACAATTAATTCATCATCATTAGCACTTTCTCTAACTTGAACATTAACTTGATCAGCATTTTCTAATAAAGGTGTAATTAAATCTAATACTGTCTTTTCAATATTCATAATTATTTATTACTAAATTTCTTTAGTAACCCTGTTTGACTAAGTAAACTTCTAACTGTGTCAGAAGGTTGCGCACCATTACCTAACCATTTTAAAGCTTTTTCTTCATCGATATGAATTATCGCTGGATTTTTAGTCGGATCATAGTAACCAACAATTTCAATAAAACGTCCATCTCTAGGACTTCTTGAATCAGCAGCAACTATTCTATAAAATGGAGCTTTTTTAGCACCAGCTCTTTTTAAACGTAATTTTGTAGCCATAAATAAAATACCTCATTTCCAAAACGTATTCTAACATATATAATAAAACCCGTCAAGCTTTTTTACTTGACGGGCAATAATTACGTATAAAATTATTTATAAATTACTTGAGAAAAAATTAAATGACCATTATCCGTTTCGACAACATAAGGTTCATTGATTATAACAACAGCATTAACATTTATATCATTTCCTTGAGCAAAAACATTAACACTTAAAATAGATATAAATAAACATAAACAACAAATAACTACCAAATTCTTTTTAACAATACTTAACATTTTCATAATATAACCTTTCCATTTATTAAATATTGATAAAATAAACCAATAATATTAATATAACAAACGTTTAACGAAAATTTATTTCCAGACCAATATTAAAATAATAAAAATTAATAAATAATATTTATTGTTTAATTATTAAAACCATTTTTAATCAAAATGGTCAAACATATTTTCTCCATATAAAGCTTATTTAAAAAACAATTTAATATATTCAAAAACACCTTTAATCTTAGGATGAGTAAAAATAGATACTATCAAACACACAACTGACATTACCAAACCAAATTTAACTAAAGAAGGATTAGGTCTTAAAATAGCCAATAATATCGCTAGTGAATTAGCACAAACAACAAAAATTAATGTGTGCATAAATACCCCTTTCTATTACACTGTGTAACATATTTTCTTAAGCTCACTTATATATTATCATCTTAAAATAGTCATTGTAATACTTATATTTTATTTATTATAATGTTATAATTATAAAGCGATTTCAATAACAACTTAAAAAACTAATAGTCTTGACTATTAGTTTTATTTTTTAAACATACGTGACATAATACGCATTGAATCTTTCATTTTTTCATATTGATTCAATAACTTATTAACATCACTAGGACTAACACCACTACCCCTCGCAATTCGGTTTTTTTGAGAAGCTCTAATTAAACTTGGATTATTTCTCTCAGCCTTAGTCATTGACTGAATAATAGCCCGAGTTTTTTTCAACTGATTAGCACTTTCTTGATCATTAATTTGATCTCTAAACTGATTACCTCCAGGTAATAACTTCATTATACCTGACAACGGACCCATCTTATTAATTTGTTCTAAAGAAGTCAATAAATCATCCATAGTAAAAGTACCAGCCATAAAACGATTAGCACTTTCTTCCGCCTTCTTTTGATCAATTTTCATTTGAGCTTGTTCAATTAAAGTTAAAATATCCCCCATGCCCAAAATACGAGAAGCAACTCGATCAGGATAAAACATTTCTAATTCATCAATCTTTTCACCAGTACCAACAAACTTAACAGGTACATTAGTAATATGGCGTACTGATAAAATACCACCACCACGTGAACTACCATCATATTTAGTAACAACTAAACCTGTCAAATTAACATGATCCTTAAAACCGCTAGCAACATTGACAATATCTTGACCAATCATTGCATCAACTGTCAATAATATTTCACTAGGAATACAAACTCGACTAATTTCACTCAATTGTCCCATTAATTCTTGATCAATATGTAAACGACCAGCAGTATCTAAAATAATGACATCAAAACCATTACTAGCCCCATACTGACAACCTAATTTAGCAACCTCAACCGGACTACTATTTTCTTTAGAAAACACTTCAACACCGATACTATTACCTAAAATTTGTAATTGTTCAATAGCAGCTAAACGCGCTAAATCGCAAGCAACCAATAATACTTTTTTATTATTTCTAGTCTTTAAGTAATTAGCAATTTTAGCACTAGAAGTCGTCTTACCAGAACCTTGTAAACCAACCATCATCACAATAGTTGGGCTAGATTCTAAATTTAATGTTACTTCTTTTTCACCTAATAATGCGATTAATTCTTCATTAACAATCTTAACAACCATTTCCGATGGTTTTAAAGAATTTAAAACATTTTGACCAACTGCCTTATCATAAATACTATCAATAAAGCTATCAACAACATCAGGATGAGTATCAGCTTCAATTAAAGCCATACGAACTTCATGAATCATATTTTTCATATTTTTTTCAGTCAACTTATCCTGACCAACTAATTTCTTAAAAGACTGATTCAAACGATCACTTAAATTTTCAAAAGCCATAATTATTATCTCCCACTATAACAAATCATCATTTTTTTCAAAATCATCAAAAAAGCTATAAGTCTTTACATTATAAACCCCATATGCGACTAAGTCATCAATATTTAATTTTTCTTCCATTCTAGTAACTTTATCGATTTTTGGTTTAGTAGTCGGATTTTGAGGAACAAAAACCGTACAACAATCTTCAAAAGGCAAAGTAGATACTTGATATGTATTAATTTTTCTAGCAATATTAATAATTTCATTTTTATCAAAACCAATCAACGGTCTTAACATTACTTTACCTAAAACAGACTGAATAACCTGAATACTTTCAATAGTTTGAGAAGCTACTTGACCTAAACTTTCACCAGAAATCAAACAAGAACATTTTCGACAATCAGCAATTTTTTCAGCAATTCTTACCATAAATCGTCTCATAATAGTAATCGCATAAGACTCAGGAACAACATCATAAATAGCTAATTGAATTTTAGTAAAATCGACAACAGTAACATTAATTTGTCCTTGGAATTTAGCCAATGATTTAGCTAAATCAAAAACTTTATCTAAAGCCATTTGAGAAGTATAGGGCATTGAAGCGAAATGAATTGCTTCAATCCTTAGACCGCGTTTCATAGCTAAATAAGATGCCACTGGCGAATCAATGCCTCCAGATAGTAACATTAATCCAGTGCCCTGCACACCAACTGGATATCCTTTAGCTCCTTCAATATCATTACCTAAAACATAAATCGTATTATTTTGATTAATTTCAACATTAATCACTCTTTCAGGACTTTTAACATCAACTTTCCAA
>JAEWIH010000038.1 GCA_023387245.1 Bacillota bacterium
TAACAAACTATCGAGCTCAATATGGTCAAGAAATTGCTGATGCTCAATTGATTAATCAATTAACACAATATGGTTATCAAACAAATTCTTCTAATTTACTAGATAACTTAAATAATTATATTTTAACTGCTCAATTAATCAACAAAAATTTACATGAATATATTGATTCAAATAACGAATTAATTACAAAATGGCAAACAGAAAACAAGCCACGAATTGTTGCTCATATTATTATCAATACAAATTTAGAAGAAAACAAAGATGAAAAAATGGTTCAAAGCAAAAAAGATAAAGTTGATAAATTACTAAAAGAACAAGATTTTAGTGAAGTGGCTAAAGTAATGAGTGAAGATGGTAGTAAAAGTTCAGGTGGTTTATTAGGTGAAATTACTACTACTAAATCAGCATTAGTTGAACCTTTTTTAAGCGAAGCACTTAAATTAAAAGATGGCGAAGTTAGTGATTGGGTTAAAACTGAATTTGGTTATCATAAAATCAAAGTAATTACTACTAAATTAGAAGACTTAAAAAAAGAAGAAAAATTTTATGAAAGTATTACTAGCGCATACCCATCAGTAGGTAATCAAGCTATTTGGAAATTAATTGAAAAAGCTAATGTAGACTTTAGTCAAAATCCTACTTTAGGTGAAAAAATTAAAAAATTCTATACTGAAAGTAATACTGGAGGTGCAAAATGAAAAAATTAATATTATTGCTTGTTTTTGTATTATTAATTATAAGTTGTAGTAGCAACTACACTAATAATACAAATGTATCTTTTAATAAAGAAATATTATTTAAAGTTGGTGATAAAGAAGTAACTAAAGGTTCTATATATAAAATGTTAACATATGATAAAAATATGCCTTACTTAATTATTTCTTTAGCACAAGCTAAATTATTAGATCAATTAATCCCGACTACTGATGAAATTACTAAAAAAGCCAAAGAAGAAGTTGAAAAAACTAAAAATCAATTAGGTGAAAACTTTGAACAAATGTTAAAAGATGTTAGAAATCAAACCGAAGCCGAATTTTTAGGATCTGTAATTGAAGGTATTAAAAGAGAAACTTTTATCAAAGATCAAATTAGTAAAAATAAAGATAAATTATTAGCACAATTTCAACCAACTAAATTAAATTATTTAGCATATGATAAAGAAGAAGATGCTAAAAAAGCGTTAGAATCATTAAAAACTGGTAAATCAGCTATAGAAACTAGTAAAGAAGTTCCTGTATCTACTAAATTAAATTCAGTATTAACTGATTCTATTGTTACTAAAAATGCTATTCCTAGCATATTAAGAGATAGTAACGATCCTAAGTTAGAAAATGGTGTTGTTGATAAAATATATAACGATTCTGCTCTTAATATATTTTATGTTATCAAATGGATTGAATCAGACTATAAAAAATTAGCTGATGAATTTAATGATTTTGCTATTGGTAATAGTGAAATAACTAATAAGATTATGGCAGATACGATGAAAGAATATAAATTTAAAGTTTATGAGCAATCTATTTATGAAAACATTAAAAAACATCAACAACTTAATGTTTTTAGTCCGGTAAATTAAAATGACATTATTTGAAAAAATTGCGAATAAAGAAATTCCTGCTCATATTATTTATGAAGATAATGATGTGATCGCTTTTTTAGATATTAATCCTGCAACTAAAGGTCATACATTAGTTTGTCCTAAAAAAGGCTACCCTAATTTTAGTCAGTGTCCTTTAGATGTACTAGTAAAAGTTATTACTGTTAGTCAACAGTTAGCTATTAAAATTATGAAAAATTTAAATGCGAAAGGAATTAATATTTTAACTAATGAAAATGAAATTGCTGGTCAAACAATTCCACATTTACATTTTCATTTAATACCTCGTTATGGAAAAGATGATAATATAAATATTTCATCATCAGCAATAACGGACATTAATTTTGAACAATTAAAAAATCAATTAATATGAACAAAAGAGCTTGATATAATTAATCAAGCACTTTTTTAAATTTAAATAAGATAGATACACCTAAAACCTGTCTTTAGGAGTTTTTATATCAAATATGGTGAGAAAATGCTGAGTTACAATTTATAACTCAGTATTTTTTTAGGTAGTTTTATTATGTGATAACATTTTAATAAAAAATTATTAGTACTATTAATTATCAGAAAATTAAAAAGTGACATATATTGTATTTTTTTCATCATATATATTAGCCTTTGATTAGGCTATGATTTCAATATTTTAACGATGATAGATTGAATAAATATCTTTATTAGATAAATGTAATTTTGATGTTACAAATAAATTATATTCACATACAACTTTGATTTTCTTTTTAGAGAAATAAACCGCATAAAACTTTATCGATATACTCACCATATTTTTTACAACATAAAAATAAAACAAAAAAAATAAGAAAATTGAGAAAACATCGATTAAATCAATATTTTCTCAATATCGCTTACATATTAACTTCCAAATTTTTATGGTGTGAACTTCTAAAAACGGGTCGTCAAACAATTCCACATTTACATTTTCATTTAATACCTCGTTATGGAAAAGATGATAATATAAATATTTCATCATCACCATTAACGGACATTAATTTTGAACAATTTAAAAATCAATTAATATGGACAAAAGAGCTTGATATAATTAATCAAGCTCTTTTTTAAATTTAAATAAGATAGATACACCTAAAATTATTATCAATGAACTAATCAAATAAAGATTATTATCAACACCTGTATTAGGTAATACTTTAGCATTATTATTAATACTATTATTATTATTATTATTAACTACATCATGATTTGAAATAACTACTTTATTATCATCATTATTATCTGTAACTACATTAGTTGAAGTAGTATTATTAGATACAGGTCTAAAAATAACAATTTCTGATAATTTATCTAAATTAACTGTTAATAATTGAGTGTTTTCATCATAAGTATAATTAATCTTTTCAACTTCTAATTCAGATTCTGATACTTTATGATAATGCAATACTATTAATTTTTGTTCTTTAGCATCTTTTTTAAATTCATCTTCTAATGGTAATGAAACTTTTAAAGTAGTATCAGCTACTGGCTGACTAATTTCATTATTTTGATTTAACAACTTAATTGAATATACAATATTATTATCTAAATCAACATCATTTACATAATCATTTGGAATATTATCTTTCAATGAATTATCAAGTTCAACTTTATTTAAAATAATCGAATGTCCTGCATATTGTTTATTTATTGCATCTTCATTATCAGCAACAATGACTACATTAGCCTTTTGATCATTAACAACAATATTATTTTCAATATTCAACGGTGAATAAATTTCATATTTTTTAATTACTTCACCGCTATAATTACCTAATCCAATAATTCTAACAGTAGCAATACCCTCGCCATAAACATCTTGATAGTCTAATACATAATCTTTATTAAAAATTAACTGACTATTACCTACAGAAACAGTGATGTTAGGCATAACCGAAGATTGATTTTTAGCAATCACAATTCTACCTTCAGTACCATCGATAAACTTAGGCTCTAAACCTTCTATCGAAATTAATAAATCCTGAATTGAATTTAAATCTTGTGCATCATCTTTAGTTTTTCTAACTCTAATTTCAGCAGCCGACATGAAATGATTTTCTCTACCACCATCACCAA
>JAEWIH010000048.1 GCA_023387245.1 Bacillota bacterium
GGCATAATTGGATAAGAAGCCTTTATTTGATCATATCCCAATATACGAATTACTTCTTCAATTAAATCTTCTTTAATCTCTAAATCTAAACGATAACTAGGAATTTTTACTTTAATAATATCATCATTTAACTGCGGACATAATCTTAAACGGCTAAAAACATCTATAACCGAATCCAAACTAAAATTAGTACCAAGTAAGTGATTAATATCATCTAAACTAATTTCAATTTCTTTAGCCAAAAAGTCTTCTTCATTACTATCAACTACTGGATATGAAATATTATTAACATCTAAATCTGCATATTCTACTAATAAACTGAATAATCGATTTAGACCATATACAACAGCTTGACTATCTAGAGGCTTAGAAAAACGTAATGCTGATTCAGAAATAATATTTAAAGATCTAGCAGTATTTCGAACACTAACTCGATCAAAATGTGCCATTTCTACTAATACATTTTTAGTATCATTACTAATCATCGAATTACTTAAACCTTTAACGCCACCAATACCTAGCGGTTTTTTAGAATCATGAATCATTATCATACCAGGTTTAATTTGGTGAACTAAGCCATCTGGAGCCACTGCCTCACCAGCATAATCATCAATAATTTCAATATTTTTATCATTTAAACAATCTAAATCATAAATATGATTTGGTTGTCCTGTTTCTAACATTACTAAATTACTAATATCTACAATGTTATTAATCGGATGCATACCACAACCCAGTAACACATCTTTAATCCATTGAGGCGAGTCCTTAACTACTAAATTTCTAGCCTCAACCAAACTAAAATATGAACATAATTTTGTTTTACTCTTAACACTAAAATCAGAATGATATTTACCTTGATAATTATCTACAAGCTCAAATTTAATATCTCGATTAAATACAGCCGCCATTTCATAAGCAATATTATATAACGCTAAAAAATCACTACGATTAGGTGTTTGTTCAAAACTAAAAATATCATCCAACAAACCTAATACTTCTAGTGCATTAGAACCAATTTGAATATTATCATCTAAAATGATAATACCATCAGATTCTTTTTCAACACCCAATTCTTGATAGCTACAAAGCATACCATAACTATCAACACCTCTAATTTTAGCTTCTTTTATAGTAATTTGAGGTAATTTAGTCCCAACTAATGCCACTACAACTCTAGCCTTTTCAAAAACATTTTTAGCACCACAAACTATTTGTAATAATTGATTACCAACATTAACTTGACATAGATGTAAATGATCAGAATCTGGATGATTAATACAACTAACTACTTCCCCAACTACAATCGAATCTGATTTTAAAAGAGGAGAAATTAAAATCGTTTCAATACCACTATCTGTCATTTTATCAGCAATAAACTGACTATCTAATTGACTTAAATCAACATATTTCTCTAATACTCTTCTAACAACTTTCATAAATATCTCCTACTCAAAATTTTTAAACTGTTTTAAAAATCTTAAATCATTTTGATAAAATAAGCGAATATCATCCACGCCATATTTTAGCATCGCAATTCTCTCAACACCAACACCAAAAGCAAAACCTACCAATTTATCATCATTAAAACCTGCCATTTTTAGTACATTAGGATGGACCATACCTGCACCTAAAATCTCGATCCAACCAGTATGTTTACATACCGAACAACCTTTTTGATTACATAAATGACAACTAACATCAACTTCTACTGAAGGTTCTGTAAACTGAAAATAAGACGGCCTAAACCTAATTTTGCGCTGACCATCAAACATACGATCGGCCAATAATTGTAATGTACCTTTTAAATCTGATAATGTAATATCATAACCAACAACTAATCCTTCCATTTGAATAAATTGATGAGAATGGGTAGCATCATCATCATCTTTACGATACACTTTACCAGGACATACAACTTTAATTGGAACATTAGGCGCAAATTGTTCTAATGTTCTAGTCTGAATCGCAGTAGTATGGGTCCGTAATAAACGATTAACATCAATATAAAAAGTATCTTGCATATCTCTAGCCGGATGATCTTGACCAATATTAGCTCTTTCAAAATTATATAAATCTAATTCTACTTCACTACCCTCAATTACCGAATAACCCATTTCTCTAAAAATGTCTTCTAATTGACGCCAAACTATCATTAAAGGATGTAAGTGTCCAACATTAAATATTTTAGCCGGAGCACTAATATCAATTTTTTCACTCTCCAACCGTTTAGAAGTTTCTAGTTCAATTAAATAATCTTGTTTAGCATTAAAAGCAGTTTCAACCTTTTCTTTAGCTTCATTAACTAACCGACCATATTCTTTTTTTTGTTCTAAGGCCAAATTTTTCATATTTGCCATTAAATTACTAATTTCACCTTTTTTAGACAAATATTTACTAAATACTTCTTTAATATTTTCTACTGACTGACAATTTTCAATCTCTAATAATGCTTGCTCTAAAACAATATTTATTTTATCCATATTCCCTCCAAAATAAAAAAAGTTCCAATAAGGAACGAAATTAACGTGATACCATCCTAATTCAAGCAAAAAGCTTCTCAATCATCGATAACGTAATGACACGGGTGTGATTAGCACCACAAAAGAAGTGAACTTCAATAATTCTCAATCAAATGTTTCACCAACCCATTTGTCTCTAAAAATGAGAAAATTATTTACTCTTTTCTTTATCGTTTG
>JAEWIH010000089.1 GCA_023387245.1 Bacillota bacterium
GTATGCTCCTTTATATCCTCTATCTAACGATATTGCTACACCCGCGGCTGTTAATCCCCATGATGCTAATTTCGGCAAAGTGGCACCCAATATATGACCAGTCAAACTAGTAATTATAGCTAATCCTATTAAGTTTGCTACATTGCGTTGATGATTTAAATCACTAACCTCGCCTTTATAAGAGCTTATTAATATAAACGGACCACTAGTTTCGCCATATTTTTCTTGTAACCACTCTTCCGATCCATCACCATTACCTCCCGGTCTTCCGGGCCAAGCACTAGGAGTAATATTGGGTTTTTTCAAATTTGGTGAAGCACCATTTAATTTCACAGCATTAACACCAGTTGGTAAACTAAAAGCTATCATCAATATAGCTAATATAACATATAACATCTTTTTTCATATCAATTACCTCTTACTTTTATCGTTATTATAACGCTTACAAAAATATAAAGCAATTGTTCATGATTCTGAAATTTATTTCTATGTAATTAGTGAGTGATAATGTCTTAAGTGTCAGTAAGGGAAAATGTCCTAAAAATATTTCTTATTCTATTTGAGCGTCCAAATAATTAGGTTCAGTTCATATTTATTACAATTTAATTATTAATCCAACTTTAAAGGTTTGGGAAAGTTTCGAATCACTTTCTTTTCATCGATATCATCATCAACAACTGTTTCAAGATAATCAATCGTATTATTAGAAGAAGTTTTCTGTTTTTCCCCTATAGGAATTCATTCAACCGTCATATCAAATATTTCTCTAACTGCCAAAATTACATCATCATAGCTAATTTCCTTGGCATAGCTATATTTCTTTTGGTATGCAATCCATAAATTTCTTAGTTCTTGTGATGTTGCTACATTATCAAGAATAGTATCCCCTTGTACTTTTAAGATACTGGTTTTTCTGTTATTACAAGTTAAATCAAAAGCCTTATTCAGTTTATCAAAATCTATTATTCTTTTATAAAGGTAGAGCAATATATATACATCATAAAAATCTCTCATTCTAGTATTTAAAATTCCTCTTGCTAGTATAGTTTGTAATTTTTCAGCAAGTATGCTTTCAAGATTATATGACCACAAGCTAATCTTTCTATCTTCAAGTAGTAATTTGTATTGATACTCTATTGCCCTTGATTTAATGGCATCACCCGTTGAAATATCAATTTTAATAGGCGTTACTAGTTTACCAATATAACAATTCAAGGATACTCTAATTCCAGGATATTCCATAGCATCCATAATTGTACTAATATCTTTAATTTCAAAGGTTACATCATCCCCCATATCTATAGTAACAATGTCAATAATAATCCTTTTTACTTCATCTTCAGTTAATGTATAACCAGTAATACTGGCATCAATATCCATGGTACTTCTAAGTGATACCCCCACCATAGAAGTCACTAAAACGCCTCCTTTAATGATAAAGTTATCCCTATACTCACAACTAGCCAAACGTTCTAAAAAACGCTCCATCATATAAGCCGTCATAAGTATTCTTGGATCAGCACTCTTATTTTTAGCTAGATTTTTTATTCTACCCTTAACCTGTTCAGGTGATAAAAACATTATAACAGCACCTCCAAGTAACGCTTGATTACATTTTCAACCCTAAGAAGTTTGGCATATTCCACAAGCAAATTTAAATCTTTACCACTTCTATTAGCATAACTTTTTAGAGCTTGATTAAAATCTTGCACCTCTATAGTACTCCGATTTCGAACCAAATCACATATGGTTCTCTCTAAATTATACATAGGCACATCATTCCCAAAGTTATCTTTCACGATGATTTTGCCCAATTCTAAAAGTTCCTTCTTTATATTATAAACTTTACAATCAAAATCTTTAACAAGTCTATGAGCATTGTATCCACTATAAATTGTTAGTGTATGTATTATAGGAGGTCTATCGATAAGATTGTGATAATAAAGTGCCTCATCATGGGAAAATACAGCATGCGGACACCTTTTATGGATAATATCAAGTTCATCTACCCACTCATCCTCTCTGACATATATCCCCTGTGATATTTTCTCGTAGTTATAATCATTTAGGTATTTATAAAATTGAAACTTTGATATTCTATTGGCTTTGGCAATTTCTGGCGTAAGTACTTCATAAGTCTTTAAAATTTCTTCAACTGAACTCATTTAATCACCAACCTTTCGTGCTTATATCATAATCTAAATATGCACATTTTTCAAGTATATAAGCACTATCGGTTTTTTAATTGGGATTTCTAAAAACTATCTAGCAAAGCATCAATATCACTACCGTCATATAAAACACCGCCTTTCAGATATTTTCTGATTTTAGTATATAATTATTGTACTTACAAAAGAAATACATATAGCGTTTATTTTCTTATCATTAGTAAGCGATAATGTCCTAAAAAAATCTACTAAATTAATAGATTAATTCTTGTTTATAAACAAAAAAGCCGGCTTCATTCATGGTAATAGAAACCGGCAGACTGCTAATTCCACCCCAATAGAATTAGACAATAAGATTATATCTCTTTATAAATGGTTTAACTTTAAACATTTCACTTAAAAAATTAAATGAAATAGAAGGTATTAATATTTCTTATAAAACCGTTTATAATCTTCTTTCTAGTATAATTGCTTTTCTTTTAGAGAACATAAAGCTACTGAAATAATTGTAGGTACTTATGTTAAATTTTTTTCGAGACATTTTCCATTACTATTAACATAATACAATCGATAAATAATATTAATTAATAAAAAACAACCCAACATAAACAACCAAGCAAAACCAAAAACAAGCCAAACACCAAAAAGACCAACAATTAATCCACTAATACTAGCTAATATAAAGCCAGCCGCCATATTGGCACTAGCAACTAAACCAGTAATCCAACCCTTCCTCAAACTAAACAATTCACCACCCATGCCAATACAACAAGAAAAGAAATTCCCCAATACAAAACCTAACATTATTACTACAATAAATATTATCAAAACATTTTTAATCAACAATAAACC
>JAEWIH010000101.1 GCA_023387245.1 Bacillota bacterium
TGTTTATTCCAGTTTGAAGAACCTTTCACACGCCTGGAAAGGATACGTTGTTCACGAATGAGTTTTTGTTCCATATTCCGTAGGAATTTCGGATTCTTAAACACTTCACCGTTAGATAGAATAGCGAAATCCTTTATCCCAACATCAATACCGACTTCTTTGTTTGTTTTCGGCAATGCTTGCACGTCTTCTTCTACTAACAACGAAACAAAGTATTTGCCGGAAGGACTTCGTCTAATCGTAGCATTTAAAATACGACCTTCTACTTCTTTTGATTTCGCAAAACGAACAAGTCCAAGATTAGGGAGTTTAATCTTATTTCCTTCTATCGCAATATTTCCGTTTGCGTGTTTTGTTGTGTACGATTGAACTTTATTCCTTTTTGACTTGAAACATGGTGCATCATTTTGCTTCTTAAAGAATCGTGAATATGCGTCTAAGAGGTTTTTTACTGATGATTGAATAGCAATGCTATCTACTTCTTTTAGCCAAGGTAATTCTTTTTTTAGATTCGGCAGTTCGGAGGAGCATACTCCGTATGACAATCCTTTACCTGTTTCTTTGTATGTTTCGTTCCACTTTACTAAGAAGTGATTAAACACAAATCGACTGCAACCAATCGTTTTAACAATTAATACTTCCTGCTTTTCGGTTGGATAGATACGGAATTTGTATGCTTTATTTACTAACACTCTTTTTCATCTCACTTTCTGATTTTGGATGTATTGTCGTATTTGTGCTTTTGTGTGTTCACTTACGGTTGAATAATTCTAAAGATTCTCTCCCCATAGCTTCTTTTTTAGCTAGAGAAACTTTTTAAATAGCAACCTTACCAAAAAATACCCTTTAACGCTTTGATGATATTTGGAATTTAATGCTGCGGATTACAATCGATTAGGAGATTAACATGGTCACAATCACTTTCAATTCCTGAAATCGTGAAACCATTATCTTTAGCTTTTTATCTATATCACTAAGCAACACTTTATGGCGATATTTCACACACCATACAATATGGTATTGGATAGAGTACACATATCCTCTACCATGTTATCCGCCTCAATTATAGGATAACATATGTAAAATTTTTTTCAAGTTATTATCTTTAAATATTAGCGTTTTTGCCAATCACCAAATTAACATACATCGGGCGACTTACATGTCAAAAGACACACCTTGTACGAAGTTGATTCATCACATGACTAAAGTCACGAGTGCTCTTAGCTAATTCATAAAATAGATGACTTAACTATAATTACTAATTTTATGTTTAAATTTATTTTTTTACTTTATATATCTCTTTTTTGTATAATACCAATGCTTACTCCATTATAGATAATAGTGTAAAGTAAAGAAATTAAAATTACTTTTATAAATTCATTTTCATTAACTAAAGCACCATTTAAAAAAAGATAAGATAGGGTATATTTTGATAAAAAGGATAAGTTTACTAAATCAAATAATGATGTAAATAAAGGCTGCAGCATACTTGATGAAATTAATAGCACTAAAATGATACCAGATGCTCTACTTCTA
This sequence comes from Bacillota bacterium, assembly GCA_023387245.1. Lineage (GTDB taxonomy): Bacteria > Bacillota_I > Bacilli_A > Erysipelotrichales > Erysipelotrichaceae > DUUI01. The sequence continues at coordinate 1,537 of JAEWIH010000101.1, forward strand.
AATATGCTTGTAATAGCAATAAGCATGCTAAATAAAGCTAGACTCATAATAAACATAACCGCCGATGATTTAAGTATAAGACCTATAGACTCGATTATAAATCCATCAATAAGAAGGTTTCCCAAAATAAAACCAATACTATAACTTAGTAATATAATTATTAAATCAATAAATACAGCTACAGCAATTTTTGAAACGACGAGTGCAAGTCTGCCATTAGGTAAAGTTGCAATATTCTTGATATAGCCACTACTGTACTCATTACATACAAATATGGCTAAATAAATTCCTAAAATTAAACTACCCAAAGAATGCCCAAACGTTGTTGCGAATGAATTTAATGACTTAACTATGATTTCAATCGAAGACCTAAATGTGAACTCAAATGAAAGATAAAATTCTGACTCTGGTTTAGCGCTAGTTTTAGGTAGCACACCACTTTCTTGCGATGTAAGTAACATAAAAATACACAAACTATAAATTAAAATGAATATAGCTATAGATAACCAGAAACCTTTACTTTTAAATAATCTTTTGATTTCAGATTTTATAATATTAAACATTACTTTTTACCTCCACATTTCTCTAAAAAATAAGATTCTAGATCTTGTTTTTGATAATAAATTCGATGAATTTCTACTCCATTTTGCGCAAGCTGCATTGAAATATCAGAGCTCTTAACGTCATCATAAATCCATATCTCATTATTTTCATGCACGGTGTAGTCTTTTATATATAAAGTCTTTTCCAGCAAAGGAATTGCTTTAGCTGCATCAGCCACTTTTAGTGACAGATAATTTCTACGGTGTTTATCAAGTTCTTTAGCCGTTATTTCTTCTACCATATAACCATTTCGAATGATTCCATATTTCGTCGCAATCTTGCTAAGTTCTCCTAATATATGACTGCTGATGATGAATGTCATTTTCTTTGTATCATTTAAGTGTCGAATGACCTCTCTTACTTCTCTAATGCCCTCAGGATCTAATCCATTAATCGGTTCATCTAATATTATTAGGTCCGGATTTCCTAACAATGCTAAAGCTATTCCTAAACGCTGTTTCATACCTAATGAGAATTTTTTAATAGCTTTCTTACTCTTTGGATTAATTTTAACTAAATTTAATAATTCAGTAATTTTATTTTTATTACAATTCCCCATTGCGATAGCTTTTAATTCCATATTGTCATAAGCAGAAAGGTTAGGATATAATCCAGGAGTTTCTATTAAAGATCCGATTCTTCTAGCTGTAAATGAATTTCTTTTTTCGCCAAATAATTTGATTTCACCAGATGTAGGAAAAATTAAGCCAGTTATCATTTTTAAAGTCGTTGATTTTCCTGAACCATTTTCCCCTATAAATCCATAAATGTCGCCTTTTTTTACATTCATATAAAGATGTGATACAGCTTTTGTATCTTTAAATGTTTTACATAGATCATAAATTTCTAATACATTTTCTTCCATATCATGCCTTCTCCTTAATATAGTATCATTATAGCAATCGAAGTTTAAAAAAATACAAAGTAAATATAAAGAAAGTATAAAGAAAAAGCTGAATATTATTTATTCAGCCATTTTAAATCCAATGCCCCATACAGTCTTTATATATTCATCATCAGTATATTGTTTAATCTTTTTTCTAATATTGCTTATATGAACATTGATTGTTTTATCATCTCCATAATAATCATTGTTCCAGACATATTCATAGATTTCTTGTTTGGTAAAAACTCTTTTTATATTTTTCATCAAAAGTTCTAGAATTAAATATTCGTGTTTTGTTAGATTAAGTGCTTTATCATCAATAACACCATCATAAAGCGATTGATTAAGACTCAAATTCTTAAATACTATATTATGATAAGTATTTTTGTTTCTTTTCCTTAATTGAACCTGTATTCTTGCTAAAAGTTCTTGAGGTTCAAATGGCTTACAAAGATAATCATCAGCTCCAGCACTTAATACTTCAACCTTGCTATCTAATGTATCCTTAGCACTTAAGACAATAATAGGTAAATAAGAGATCTGTCGTATATTCTTTAAAAATGTTTCACCATCCATTCCTGGTAACATTAAATCTAAGATGATAAGATCAAAGTTATTCATTTTAAAGTGCATTAGTGCTTCTGTACCAGAAAATGCCTACTCACAATTATATCCAGCTTTAACTAAATAATCTTTAATCATATTATTGATGTCATTATTATCTTCCACAATTAATATATTCATAATTTATATTCTCCTTTGTATGAATTATAAATTCTTAATATAAAATAATTCTTTAATTACCTTCGATGCGTTTCTTAGAATGAATCTATTAGGCTTTAATAATATATTTATTTTTGAGAACTATATACCATTTTACATTAGATACCATATATAGTATTCAAGATTATCAAAAAAGGCGACTTCCAAACGAAAATCGTCTTTTAATAACGTCTAAATTCTTCAGAATGTTCACTCCGAAATCATTACCAACTTTCTCGATGATACTTCTGATTTTAGCATCTTCTTGATAAAAAGCATCGACATCTTGTGTTCCTCGAAGATTATAATACTCTAGGACGAAACCACCAACGCAGATAATTTCAAGTTCAATGTTTTCTTTATCTAATTCATCATTGAGAGCTTCAAATAAGATTTTCTTATTCATAGTTCCCCTCTCTAAACAGTTTTAAAATGTCTTTCGGTTGACTTTTACGATTAGCTTGTAAGACATGTTCTCTTGTATGAGTACCGTCCATTAAAGCATCTTGCAGAGTTATCTTTTGAAACGGTGTCAGAGTAGGGTTTTTTAATAACTGTTCAACATCTTCGGTTGTTAGTTTGGTTTCTCCATCTTGAATAACCTTGTAAAGATAACGAAACCATAAATCGCCATCACTTCCAGCATGCTGGCTGGCTCTTACCATGTAATCATACCATGTTGTCATTGCTGTCCCCCTTATCCTCTCTAGAGTTATAGTGCATGGCTATCCAAAGTTTCTTTCAAATAAGTGAATTTGAGACTTTCTTTAAGCGCTTCGTAGATACAAGTCTTTGTTAGTTGAGCGTAAAAAGAACGATGATTAGTAACAAAATCAAAACTGTACTTTTTATTCCAGAATTTCGTATACTTGTCATAAAATCTATCAGAAAGATTAACCTGATACCTAATTATTTTACTATCAACTTTTCTAGAAATAGACCTTTCCAATTCAAAATGTAAATCATTTAGTGTATTAGTAGCCATAAATTAGCTCCCTATATTTAGTACGGACACAGGTATTTGAAAGTAAGAGATTAAAACGCTGACTATCCGAAAAATCACGAGTGTATAACGTAAAACAAATTCATCACATAGTCTTGAAGATATTTCTTAGACCATGAGTGATAAATTCCTAATACTCCACGTTTCAATTCAGCCCAAAAGCTTTGAGTCGTGTTAGTATAAACATTGTCTTGCACATATTCACGAGTATCGTGATTTACAAAGTTATGTTGATACATCTTAGCAACTTTATTATAACCCAGCCATTCATCTGTGTAAAGTTGAGTGAAATGAACCCGAAAACACTACATTTTGTGGTTGGTGTAAACTGCTATATAGTTCCCTTATTTTTAATAGCCATTTTATATATACTAGAAACAAGTAAAAGTATTCTGATAAACCATTTACGACTTCATGTAATACTATCTATATCAGCTTAAATAAATAGTAAAAATAGAGTGAATAAAATTATAACAAAATAATATCAGATTTTCAAACTTTTATAAACGTTTTCAAAATGTAAGAAAAATATTTATTAAATTAAATATAATTTAAATAAAATATAAAAAAAAAAAAAAATAAAGCATAAAGCTTTATTATTGTTCAGGAGTGGTGCGGATGAAGGGACTCGAACCCCCATGCACGAGGCACTAGATCCTAAGTCTAGCGCGTATACCAATTTCGCCACATCCGCAGCTAAAATATTATAACCTATTTAGATTTTAAAGTAAATAGGATATAGTATTTTATTTATATCTTAAGGAAAAATATATCCGTCCTATAAATGGATATTTTACGAAAAGTCTTTCTTTAAGATTTCTTTTTTTAAGATAAGGATTCTTTTTGAAATTAGGAAAGTTAAGCTGCATAAAGTGATTAGATTCAGATATTAGAGTCTTTTTATAATTAGATCTTAGGAAACGATACATACCATACAGTCTTAAATGTTCAATTATAAAAAATTCTAATTCATAATAGTATTTATTAAGTAGATTTTTTTCTTTAAAAATTGCTATTACCATCTTACAGATCGTGAAGATATCAAATAATTTTGGATTATTATTTGATTTCATAATTGAATCATCATGATGACGATAGTAGAAAAGATAATTATCAAGAAAATTTATTTTTATATTAGAACTGATAAGTTTAATGAAAACCGGTATATCTTCATACCAATATCCCTTAGGATAGCGTAAATCCTCAAATAGTGATGCTTTATAAAGTTTATTAGATGCAAACATTGGTGCAAATAGTCCTGCCTTAATTGTATCAGGGTCTTGTAAATTAGTGGCAGGTATCTTATTAAATATTCCATTATTATTGAATTCGTTCATTCCTGTAGCAACTAAATCATAACCTTCTATTTCTTTAAGCATTATTTCATAGAATTGTGAATCAAGATAATCATCTGAATCAAGGAAATGAATGTAAGGAGCGTTAACAAATTTCAAACCATAATTTCTAGCATCAGATAAGCCACCATTTTCTTTAAAATGATAATGAAATAATGTTGGATATTTAGCAGCATAAGCTTTTAAAATTAAAGAGCTACCATCACTAGAACCATCATCAATTAAATGCACTTTGAAATTTTTATAAGTCTGATTTAAAAGACTTTGTAAGCAATCATCAAGATAATTCTTCTGATTGTAAATGGGAATAATAACATCAATCATGCTGGCCTCGCTTTTTAATATCTTTTAATAATAAATTAAATCCAATCTTTTTTGTTAGGGCATTTAAAAATAAATAATCCTTGATTCTTTCTTTATAACGTCTATTATTATAAAGTTTATAATAAGCTAAAATACTTTTTCGATTTAAAATTAATTTATCTTGCATTATTTTAAGATTAGTAATTAATTCATCTTGCACTTCACTATTTAAATGAGTAGCCTTAAATTGCCAGATAATATATTTGAAACTTAAAAACATGCGGAAATAAAAGAAATCAAGATTAGTAATCGCTTTGTTAAGAATTTCATTAAAAACTTTTAAATGAGCTAATACAGCCTTAGCTGAAATATCGCTCATAGTGTTACCACTGCGGTTTATCAGATAGTAAGATAGTGCTTTTTCAGTGTAAATAACCCTTTTAGCCTTTATCAGTGATAGATAAAAAAGAATATTATCAGTATAGGCGATTTTATCTAAAAAGTTTAAATCCTTCACTAATTCTTTGCGATATAGCTTTGAGTGAGGTGAGGGGTCGATGAATAAGAGATCTTTGAAATTATCATTTTCTATTTTATATATTTCTTCATTTAAGATTTTAACTTCATCTGAATAAGATTTGGAATAATCAATTTGTTCATTATCCTCATAAATATAATATTTAGCTCCGATAGTAAGATCAGAATTATTTTTTAAAGCAAGATTATAAAGATAGGAAACAGCATTGGTTTCTAAATAATCATCAGGATCACATATTAAAATATAGTCACTTTTAGCTATTTTAATACCTTCTCTTAAAACCGAGCCATAACCACCGTTTTCTTTGTCGACAATAACTAAACGAGGATCTTGATATTCTTTTAAAATTGTAAGTGAATTATCTGGTGACCCATCGTTAATCGCAATAATTTCAAGATCTTTAAAATCCTGATTCAATAACGAATCAATACATTTTCTTAAATATTTTTCTACATTATAAATAGGTACAATAATTGATACTTTAGGCATTATTTCTCCTTATGATTTTACGTAGTACTAGATAGATCATTAATTTATATTTGT
>JAEWIH010000073.1 GCA_023387245.1 Bacillota bacterium
ATGAAAAACATAAATACCTAAAAAAATACTGAGCTATAAATTCTCAGTATAAAACTCCTAAAAATCTAATAATTTGTCTCTATAATATTCATATTGTTTTTGACGAGCTTCTATTTCTGCTGGCAATCCCTTAGTTAGATCACTACATAGTGTATCAAATCTGTCTAGTATGGATACGATTTTCTCCTGCACAGTAAGTGGTGGGAGGGGGATTTTGAAATCTTCTGTTACAGATAATGAAATTTGTGGAAGTGATCCCATTCCTGAAGCAGTTCTTCTAAATGCATTAATATTATTTTTCAATATATAATAAAGATATTTTACTTCTGTTATTGTGTCAGCAGTATATGCCCACATTTCATTTTTAAAAGTAAATGGCTTGTCATAATAAATAACATCAATAATTCCACGAGATTGTATAATTACAGACGGCTGATTAATTATATTAGCTTTTGGTATATCTTCATAAAAAGCATTAATTACAGTTCTTCCCCCAGCAAATACTTTTATATTTCCATGATCATTAGAAATTCTTTCATTTTCTTTGCTGTTATTGGTGTACCTTTTAAACGAATGTATTTATCTTTTATCTTCACATAATCCACTTCACCATGCATATCAAGCATGTTTTTTATTATGCTAGGAACGTTCCTAAAGTCTAATAATGTATCTCTATAATACTCATACTGTTTCTTTCTAGCTGTAAGCTCTGCTGTAAGATCTGCTGTAAGATCTGTGAAAGCGTCAAGTATTCTGACAATTTCACGCTGCACCTCTAAAGTGGGTATAGGATAATTCTGAATATATGCTAATCCATAATCTTTTATGTTCGTTTGATGTATAATTTAAAAATCCCATCAAATGAAATAAATATCTCAATAAAGTAATATCACTTTTTGCTTTTATCATTTTTATTGCTGAAGACTTAACTTTGAACGGTAAATCTACCCATTTAAAAGAGCCTGTAAAATCATCAAAAATGATAACAGGTTCCTCTTTTGTCGCCTTATAAACACCTTCTAACTCATCTGTATATCCCAAAATAAACGATTGACCAGCAGTTAGAACAGGTATTAGAAAACTATCGTCATAGTCGATACTCTTAACTATATATTTTGTAGGCTGTTCATATTCTGCTAAATCACCTATTTTATGATAATTAACCCCATCAGGACACAACTCTTTAATCAACTCATCTAATCTACTCATAAGCACTCTCTATTTTCATAATTATCATTTCAATCTCACCACAAACTCATCTCAAGCAAATAACACAAAATATTCTTATAAATCTATAACAGACTCATTCAACAAGAAATCCTCTACACCAATATATAAAATACCATTGTCATCATGTTTAGGAACAATTTTCTTCCTCACAATCACAATCTTTTTAAACGAATCATCTATTTTCTTAAGCGATGCTATCTCCTGCTCACGCTTCTCAATACTATCCACACTCAAAGCAGACTGAATATAGTATCTTTGATGTCCTTTATTTATAACAAAATCAACCTCAAGTTGAACCTTTTTTCTACACCCATCTTTCTTAAAGTCGTATTCCACCACACCAACATCAATATTAAATCCCCTACGAAGCAAATCATTATAAATGATATTTTCCATAATATGTGTCTCTTCCACTTGTCTAAAATTTAATCTCGCATTTCTAAGACCAATATCAGAAAAATAATATTTAAGTGGCGTTGAAAAGTATCTCGAACCCTTAACATCATATCTATTAGCACGATATATCACATATGCATCCTCAAAGAAACTAATATATTTAGAAATTGTATTAGACGATATTTTTATCTGCTTCTCTGACAAAAATCTTCTAGACAATTTAGTCGGATTAGTAAGCGAACCAATAGCACTAGACGTAAAATCAAGCAGTAATTCAAGTATTTCCTCCTCATTTTGTACGTTATTTCTTTCAATAATATCCTTTATATATGTTTCTTTAAATAAGTCCCTCAAGTATTTATTTTTTTCTTCATCACTCTTTAAGCCATAAATATATGGCATACCACCATATACAACATAATGTTCAAAAGCAGACTCTTTATTTTCATATAAAGCATAAACTTCCGCAAACGATAAAGGATTTATATGTATCTCATCTCCACGATCCCTAAACTGTGTCAACACATCAGACGAAAGCATTTTAGAATTACTACCCGTTACATAAATATCCAAGTTGCTTTGTTTCATAAGCCCAATCAAGACATCAACAAAAGTCACACTCTTTTCTTTACTATCCACATAAGGATTACTAACTGCCTCAGATAATTGAATTTCATCAATGAAAATGTAGTATTTAGTATTTCTATTTTGAGTTTTTTTCTTGATATAGTCATTAAGTCTAAATGGGTTTCTATATTCAAGATTATCTATTTCATCAAGCGCAATAGATATAATTTGTTCTCTTTTAACACCCTCAGATAATAAGTACTCATAATACAAATTAAATAATAGATAAGATTTTCCACATCGTCTTATCCCAGTAATAATCTTGATCCTACCATTCTCTCTTTTATCTATGATTTTTTTTAGATAATAATCTCGTTTAATTATCATGTAATAACCTCAAAAGAATAATTTAGGCGGATTTCCACCTTTTTATTTCAAGTTTATTCTATCGTATATAAAGAAACTAATCAACCAGTAATAAAAAAATTAAAGTGGAAATCCACCTTTTTATTTCGAATTATTAAAACAATACTTCCATCACACAGAATAACTTCAACATATTTCTATAATCTCCCCCTAGCTATTTTAGTATCTTCATAATTCAAATTAAAATAAAGCGTTATTTATTACTGCCATTACCAACAAAAACAGAGACATTTTCCTTTAATAACACCTAAGACATTATCGCCTAACAATTACACATTTAAAAAAATTAATAATCATTAATTTATTAATTTTGATTAATAAAAAAATAATTGTTAGAATATTTATTATGAAAAAAGAAATAATTACTGGCATTGAAAAAATAGCAGCCTATATTCCTAAATATTATATAACTATGGAACAATTGTCATATAATCGTAATGTTCCATTAGAAAAACTAACAAAAGGTTTATTACAAACAGCCATGAGTGTCTGTGACCCTAAGCAAGACATTATTTCCATGGGAGTAAACGCTGCTAAAAAAATTATAAGTCAACAAGACAAAAACGATATTAATCTAGTTATATTTTGTACTGAATCCGGATTTGATTTTTCAAAAGCCGGAGCCATTACTATTGCTAGCTTATTAAAAATCAATCCCCATGCT
>JAEWIH010000077.1 GCA_023387245.1 Bacillota bacterium
CTCTTTGACTACTATCACTAGGATAAATACGATTAAAAACATCAATAATTACCTTATTTTCATTAGTTAATATCATATTATTATATTGGCCCATCATTTCCAAATATAAATAATACTTTACTTCATCTTTCAATTCGTTACGATTAATAATTTCCATACACAATATTCTATCAAGCTCTATTTGACTACTACTCATTATAAAACCATTTTCTAAATATTTTCGTAATAGTAAAACAAAATGATGAATTTTATCAATATTATTATCAACACTACTAACCCTAGCAATTCGATTTGAAACTGAATCTAAACTAAAAAGCCAATACTCACGACTATTATTACCATAACACTCAAATACTAGTTCATTATCACTAACTTGACGAATCCTTTGGATTTTAAGCGGTAAATGTTTTTTAAATTCATTATTCAACTTATGTAACAAAATTCCATCTAATGCCATTAAATCCCCTCCCATAAAATAAATGGTGTCGTTACCAACACCATTTATATTATTTAGCTCTAAATTTTCCTTCTATTTTAGTAACATGATGTGGGCGATAAAACTCACCAGTAAGACTATCACGAACTAATGTAACAGTATTTAATTTATAATGCGTACGTCTTTTATTTTTAGACGCTTTACCAACACGTCGTTTAGGAACTGCCATTTCTATTTCACCTCACTTCATTTTTTCTAAATAAGCCCTTAATACATCTAACCTTTCATCATAGGTTATATTACTATCATCAGCTTCCCCAAAAGACCAACCATCGCCACTAAATGATCTAGTTGCATCACAATCAAATGGAACTCCATCGATAGAATTAATAATTGACATTAAAACTAAAGGCTTTAAATCTAATTTATTATTGAAAAAAGCCACTTCATCTTCAACATCAAAACTAAACTCATAAACTAACTCTTTCATAGTTAAAGCACATTCAACAATCGCCTCACCACGACCAACCAAATCAACATTTACTACATCATAATATTGATCATAAAGCAGTTTGCCACTTAAATGAATTTGTTGAACCGACTTTAAACCAACACAATTACTTAATATATCAGATGCTTCTATAAAATAGTCATTATCTAAAATAATAGTCTGATTTAAAGAAACATAAAATTGTCTTTTATCAAAAATCATGTATTATCTACTAAATTATATGGAAAATATACTGATATGTCAATTATCGAAGATTATTTAGTGACTCAACAATCACTGGTTGATAACCATTTACTTTAATACTAACTGTTGAAACGATATCTTCTAATTGTTTTTTATCATTTAATTTCCAAGCCGAAACATCAGCAGCTGTTTTACCTTCTAAATATTTAGCAAGTTCTGCCGCTTGTTCAAACCATTCTTTACCAATAGCAGAAGCTTTTTTCATTCCATATTGATCTTTTAAATCTTGTTTTGACACAACTTTAGTATCTTTATTAGCTAAAGCACCATTAGTATCGAATTTAATAACTCCTTGTAAAACATCAATAAATGTTTTAACGATTTTACCACTATCATCACTAGCCACAACATTAACAGTAGTATCAAAAGCAACACTAGCCCCTTTATCATCAGCAGTACCTTTAGACTTAGCGCCACTAGTATCAATACCAAAGCCAATCTTAGTAGCACCAGTAACTTCAAGCGTATTTGTATTAGCTTTAACTAAAGCTTCTTTTAATGTATTTAAACTAATAGTAGCACCAGCCACTAAATCAGCATCTTTAGAATCGATAGCTTTCACAACTTGGTCAACTGTTTTACCAACTACAAATGATTCAACGTGAGCAATTTGCTCAAAGAAATGTTTTTTAATATTAGAATTATTTAATAAATTATATTTATCTTTTAATTCCATTTTTGTTAAAAATTCTGTATTAACAAAATCAGCAGGCAATTGACCTTTTTCATCTAATTTTACTGTAAAATGAAATTCATCAAAAATCGCTTTAACGATAACTCCATCTTTGTTTAAAGCAATCGCAGCAAAACCACCAGCAAAATCGGCTACCGCATTTTTATCAGCTTCTTTAGATTTTGAACCAGCAATATTAGCACTATAACCAAAACCGATTTTAGCTATCGTCTTATCATCTTTTGAAACTTCTTTATTTTCTTTTTCAACATTTTTATCTGTCGTCTTAGTATTAGTTGATTGTGGCGATTGACAAGCAACTAACATCATAAGTACCATCAAAAGCGCAATAATCTTTTTCATCTTATCTTCCTCCGCCCAATAATATTAACATATCAGTAACAAGTTGACAAGAATTTATTTTTAAATTATAATTAAGAAGCATTTGCGGGTGTGGCGAAATTGGCAGACGCACCAGACTTAGGATCTGGCGCCTTGTGCGTGGGGGTTCGAGTCCCTTCACCCGCACCATATATTTATTATAAAATGTCTTTTGGACATTTTTTTATTTTATACAAAATCAGTTCTAACAAAACGAACTAATCCTATTATTTTAACAGGTATTTCTTCTACTTCCTTCATAGTAAAAAATTTAGTCTCATACTTTGAATTAGCTGGCTTTAAAATCATAAAATTATCTTTAAAGTATACTTTTTTAATAGTAACTTCATCATCAATCATCACTACCGCAATGTTCCCAGACTCTACTATGTTGCAACTTTGAACATAAACTAAATCGCCAGCATAAATGTGTTCTCCTTCCATTGAATCACCAACTACACGCAAAAAATAATCTCCTTTTTTTGAATCAGCTTGTCCTAATTCAATATATCCCTCAACACACTCATCAGCCCACAAGTCATAACCCGCTTTTACATTACCAAGTATCGGCTTAATTCGATTGGTTTTTTCAATAACTTCTTCTACATCACATCCCAAAACTTCCGAAAGTTTTTGAATAGTTGTTTTTTTTAGTTTTGTACTCTCACCATTAATCCAACGATAATAAGTCGATAAAGATACACCTACTTCTTTAGCAACATCAGCATGTCTTAAATTATTCTGAATTTCAAATTTAATCAACAATTCTCTCAATGTCATATACATCACTCCATATTATAATATTACCAAAAATAATCGGATTTGCGAAAAAAATATGAAAAATGAATTAAAAATTCCCAAATCTGTATTGTTTTAGTAATTATAATCGATATAATATGAACTCACAGAGGAGTGATTACCATGAACAAAATCTATTTATGCATTGATCTTAAGTCCTTCTACGCCTCAGTAGAATGTATAGAAAGAAATTTAGATCCATTTAAAATTAATTTAGTCGTTGCTGATCCTGCTCGTGGTAGTGGTGCTATTACTTTAGCGGCTACACCTGCTATAAAAAAATTAGGGGTACTTAGTCGGGGAAGAATATTTGAAATTCCAAAAAATATTGAGTATATTATAGCACCACCACGAATGAAATTATATATGGAATATTCTGCTAAAATTTATAAGATATTTTTAAAATATATTTCTAGCGATGACATCCATGTATATTCTATTGATGAATCGTTTCTAGATATATCCCCTTATTTATCGTTATATAATATGAATCCAAAACAGATCGCCAAAATGATTATTGATGATGTTTATAATACTACTGGAATAACGGCAACTTGTGGTATTGGAACAAATTTATTTTTGGCTAAAATTGCTCTAGATATTAGTGCCAAACATGCTAAAGATAATATGGGATACTTAAATGAAGATCTTTATAAACAACTACTATGGCACCATAAACCACTTACCGATTTTTGGATGATTGGTCCTGGTACTTCTAAGCGTCTAGCAACGCTTGGAATATATGATATGTATGGCATTGCTCATTGTCCTAAAAAAATATTATATAAACTTTTTGGAATCAATGCTGAGTATTTAATAGATCATGCTTGGGGCAAAGAACCGGTAGAAATAGCTGATATTAAGGCTTATAGGCCAAAATCAAATTTAATATCCAATAGTCAAATTCTGTTTGAAGACTATAATTATAAAGACGCTTACTTGATTATGAAAGAAATGGTAGAGACAAATGTATTATCTCTAACCGAAAAACATTTAGTTACTAATCATATTAGTCTATTTATTGGTTATTCAAAAAATATAATCTCGCATTCAAGAGGGAGTCATAAAATTACTGTTACTACAAATTCGTATAAACTCCTATTGGCAGAATTTAAACGATTATATAAACGCGTTGTTAATCCTAATTATCCAATAAGACAAATTTCTATCAGTTTTGGTAATGTTGTTAATGAAGCGTATGCACAATACGATCTATTTAGTGATATTAAGGATATTGAAAAAGAGAAAAAAGTTCAGGAAACTCTTGTTAAAATTAAAGAAAAATTTGGTAAAAATTCAGTGCTTAAGGGCATGAACTACTTAGATAAAGCTACAACAAGAAAAAGAAATAGCTTAATAGGAGGCCATAATGCATAGTGGAGAAAATAATATAAAAAGAGCACATATATTTCAATCGTTTGATGCACTTAAAGGATTTAGGGAAATATTGAGGGAGCAAGAAAGAGTTGTTGTGCCAAAAAAAATATTAAGCGAAGATGATTTTGATATTCTTGATCGAAAAATCCGTTGTGTCCGTCCTGGTATGATAATTACTGTTATTTACTATGATAAAGGACAATATATTAAATTAGATGGTATAGTTAGTAAAATTAATTTAAATACAAAAATATTACAAATAGTTAAGTTAAAAATCAATTTAAAATCTATTGTGGATATAAGAGGAAATGATATTCCAGAAGATTAATTATCTTTATAGTTAACAAAACCCAATCAGTACAATGCTGATTGGGTAATTAATTTTAATTATTCTAATTCAAAAGCACCAGTATATAACTGATAGTATTGACCTTTTAATTCTAAAAGCTGTTCATGATTACCACGCTCAATAATACGACCATGATCAAGCACCATAATTACATCAGAATTTTTAATGGTAGATAATCGATGCGCAATTACAAATACAGTCCGATTAACCATTAAAGCATCCATTCCTCGTTGCACAATAATCTCAGTATGAGTATCAATTGAAGAAGTAGCTTCATCTAATATCATTACTGGCGGATCAGCAACAGCAACTCTAGCAATCGAAATTAACTGTCTTTGACCTTGAGATAAATTAGAACCATTATCATTTAGTATCGTATTATAACCATCAGGCAAACGAGTAATAAAATCATGAGCACCAACTAATCTAGCAGCAATTATACATTCTTCATCACTAGCATCTAGACGACCATAACGAATATTATCCATAACACTACCACTAAATAAATTCGTATCTTGTAAAACTATGCCTAATGATTTTCTTAAATCAGCTTTTTTAATTTGATCAATACTAATGCCATCATAATAAATAGCACCACTATTAATATCATAAAAACGATTTAGCAAATTAGTAATCGTTGTTTTACCTGCACCAGTAGCCCCTACTAAAGCGATTTTTTGGCCAGGTTTAGCAAAAATATTAATATCATGTAAAACCAAGTGATTATCAACATAACCAAAATTAACATTCTCGAAAACAACATCACCAGCTAATTTTATATATTCAAAACCAACATTTGAAGGTTTTTTCCAAGCCCAAACACCACTACCATCAGTAGTTTCTACGATATCATTATTTTTATCATTGATTTTTACTAATGTTACTAAGCCATTATCTTCTTCTTTGTTTTCATCTAATAATTCAAAAATACGAGAAGAACCGGCTAACCCCATAACTACTGAATTAATTTGATGCGAAACTTGACCAATATTACCAGCAAATTGTCTAGTCATATTTAAAAATGGAATCGCAATACTAATATTTAAAGCTAAGCCAGATAATGAAACATTTTGGACATTAGTAATTAATAATAAACTACCTGCCACCGCAACACATACATATAAAATATTGCCAATATTATTTAAAATTGGGGCTAAAACATTTGAATAAATGTTAGCTTGTTTAGCAACATTAAATAATTCTAAATTTATTTCATCAAAATCTTTTTTACTAGCAGCTTCATGATTAAAAGACTTTACAACTTTTTGTCCATTAATTATTTCTTCTATAAATCCTTCCACTTTACCAGTCGTTCTTTGTTGACGAATAAAATATTTAGACGAATTACCACCTATTTTAGAAATAATCAATATCATAACAAAGACACCAAACAAAACGACTAAAGTCAACCAGAGACTATAATAAATCATTATGAAGAAAATGGCAGTAACGGTTAAAATTGTTATTAAAAATTGAGGTATACTTTGAGAAATTAATTGTTTTAAAGTTTCAATATCATTTGTAAAAAAACTCATAATATCGCCATGTTGATTAGTGTCAAAAAACTTAATAGGATAATATTGCATGTTAGTAAACATGCTAACTCTTAATTTTTTCAAACTACCTTGAGTAATCACTGCCATCAATTGAGTAAAAATAAAACTACATAACAATCCAATTATATAAAAGACAATTAAGATTAAAACTAAGGAAATTATTTGAGGCATAGCCTTTTTCCAATCGCCTAAACT
>JAEWIH010000151.1 GCA_023387245.1 Bacillota bacterium
CCGCTCTAGTTTTTAATTCATTATATTCAAAACCATAAAGCAGATTTTTAACGTCTTGCTCATTTAAGTTATCTAAATTTGCTACTACTCCCGCAAATTCCTCCGGTTTTGGCAAGTTGTCTAGATCTAAGTGTGTATAAGTTGCATCAGATAAACCATTTCCAACACGAAGAATCGATCCAACTTTACCTTTAAGAATGTCTTCAAGATTTTTAGATCCAACTATCTTACTACCAGTTATTTTCTTAACATCAATTGTTGTATAGTATTCATATTGTTTATCCGGATACTGAGTATCATCACCATAATATACATAGTTAGCACCTTCAGCATTACCTGCTGGACGATAGTTAGGAGATGGTCTTTTCTCGTTCATAAAGATAAGACGGAAGTTTCTATCAAGAGGAGTTAGTCCTAAATGAATAATTGTTGATTCGGTCGGATTAAATAGTTCGCCTTTTCCTCCACCTGCTGTCTTATAATAATATTTACCGTCTGGATCAGCTATTAAAGGAATTTTTCTAATTGCTTCTGTACCTTCCTTAACGCTATCTAAAGCTTTTTCATCAACTTCTTCGACATACCATGTATCAAATGAATATCCATATTTTAGTGGATTGTCCCGTAATTCTGTTTCAATAGAAGTTCCATTTTCCCATTTTTCTTCAACTTCATTCCATCTTCCATCTTTAGTAATAACTGATATACCGTTAGTTTGAACTTTTTGTTTATCTAATTCTTTACCAATAGTACCTGGGAATTCGTGTAAGCCATATGTAATATTAACGATATCTTTAGAAATTGCGTATAAATTGGTATTTTCTTTAAGTTTAGTAACACCAAATTCAAACAAAGCATTTTCTCGTCTAGCCTCTTCAACCGAAGCATAGGGTTTGCCAATAGTCCAACCAGCATACTTTTTATCAGTTCTTTCCGGTTGAGGAGGTATCGATTCACTTTCATTAATTAAACCATCTTCATTTACTTCAGCAGATCCTAAAACTGACGTACCTTCCATAAAATTGGCATATATCATTGTGCTATATTTAGGGTATACGAAAAATTCCTTTTGGCCACTAACTTCCAAAGGTTTTAAAAATTCAACCTCAGTTTCATCACCACTAGCATTTTTAGTAAACCAACCTTTAAAAAGTTTATCGTGATATTCTTTAAAAGGCGGCTGATAAAGCATATTAGCAGGATAAACATTATCATATACTACCTGAGATAATACTAGTCCTATATCACTAGGCTCGCCACCAATCGTATGAATTTGTTGAGCTTGTTTAGCTTTATCTTCAGTTTCATAAAAATAATATTTAGAAACATTAGCTCGATTGTCGCCTGGTCTAATACTTCTCGGTTTTCTTGTTCTAACGATATCTTGAGCATAAACAGCAGATGGTAAAACGCTGGTAAATGCTAGTAATATCGCTAAAATTAACGATAATATCTTTTTCATCCTTACTCTCCTTAATAGTCATTGTATATTATAATTTTTATTTCATTATAGTTGTAAACAATAATAATTACATTTGTAAATTTTGTTATCACATACTATTTCATCCTTTAAATAATAACAAAATATTCACATTTATTCAACTTCCTCCAAAATTAAAGTACCCCTCCCCATTAAAAAACGGTGTTATCAATAATATATCATTTAGTTTTTTGTGCCCTGCGCAATGCTATAAATAATAAAACTAAAGAAATGGCCATTAGAATGTGAGATGCTCCTGACATGCCAGCAATTGTATAGTTTAAGCCTTTTGACAAAGTAATATTTAAAACTTGGAATATACCTCTAATAATAAACATACTAACCATAAATGGTAAGCTAATATTATATAAAATCATAAATTTTTTAAATGTTTTTGTTGTTCTAAATTGGTGATTAAAGTAAATAAAGCAATTATTAAGAAAACAATAGTTCCTAAGGCAAAAAATGTGTGTGAGTAACTGCTAAAACGATTTTTTCATTTCATTCCCTCCTTTATTAAAAATTTAAATATTGATTGATACTTGTTTGATTTCGCTATTCATAATAAAGTTTTATTTCTGTTTTAGCAACACTAATGCCTGCGATTATCGAAGTTATATTTACTATAATAATTTCTTAATCATAATAAAAATAAAATCATTATCAAATATTTGAGAATTTATTGATTTATCGTCCTGGTTTGTTTTGAGTAATTTATTTTTAATTTTAATAAATGTATTCATGCATTAGAGAATTGGCTTTAAGTTTATTTGAATGATTGTGTATTAGGTGATCGTGTTGCTTGATAAATTAGGATATTACTGATTTTTGTCTATGAAACAATCAAATAATTTATAAATACAATCGATAAAACTATTAAAGTTTTTTTCTATTAAAAAATCGTTTATGATTTCAGTCCAAATACTTTCAATAGTGGTTAATAATAATTGTTGTTTAGAATTAAAATATTTATAAATCGAACCAATCGCAATATTTGATTTTTTGGCTACTAGTCGCATATTAATGGAAGTTATTCCTATATTTGTTTCTATTTGATATCTCGTGAATATTGTTCATTATAGATCTTTTTAATATGATAGTTAATATATTTCGATAAAATATTGTTTGTGCACTAAAAAACCGACTTAGTCGGTTTTGTTTCTATTTAGTACCTGTATTAGGTAACCTAATTCTCTTATTTTGCTGACTCTTGTTTAGCTTGTTTGGAAATTGGATATTTCGTTATTCATAACGATTAGATTTTAGCTCATCTTCAACTATGATGTTCTCTACGTTCCAATATGCATTAAATCATTATTAACACGTTTAATTACATTATTCCTAATATTTATAATAATATTAGCAATTTTATTTATTAATTCCACATTCACTTCTTTGATTGTTTTATTCTTCTTAGTATTTTTACTCCTTCTTTAGTTAATTGATCGCTATCTTTATGTAGTACTATTGATTTTGCTTCTAAGATTCTATCTATTGCGTTGATAGGGTCTAAAGAATGATATGCAAAGAATAAATGTCTAAGCTCATTCCCTTTTATAATCTTATAAGCATGTTTACTATCAATTTGATAAACATATGATAAATATCTATAAATATATCCGATCCAATACATTTCATTAATGGAAAATTTTATTTTCCCATAACTAGTTTTACCATATTCTTCATTTAGTTCTTCAAAAACATTTCCAATTGTCGTGCTTTCATTAATAAAAGTTAAATTGTCCATTCTAGAAACAAATTCAGAATTCATAAATCGGCGAATAAATATATTCGAACTGCATTCTTCTCTAGTAATAGATTGTTCAAAGATTTCGCCTTGTATATCACATAGTAACAAACCTAATTGATCCATTTTTCTTTTCATAATATATCGTCAATATATTGACCTTGTCCCCTATAATTTCTTTTAGCCATTTTTATTTTGGTATCTCCAACTTGATTATCTTCTAATCTTTTAATTTGATACTTTTCTTTTTCTTTACTACATAAATAACATCTTTCAACAATTTTTACTTGATTCAATGCTCTTTCTGTTTTAAAAACATATTGAAATCCTAAATTAGTGGCAGCTAAGCAATGCATGCACTGTTCGTCGGTAATTTCTCCTTCAATAAAACTATCTATAATTCTAAACATCCTGTTATCAGCGATTGGTGCTACTAAATAATCTATGTCTTCTAATTTGTTAATTAGCTTTTTGATAATTGGATGATTTTCATATCCACTTAGTCTTCCTCTAAAATATGCTATTGTTAGCATCCATTCTTGATTGACTTTGTATGCTATGCTTGAAAGGTTTTGTGGATTAAAACTTAATATATAAACGCTAGATGTATTAAATCCGCTAACAAATAATGATGCTTGTTCAAAGTTTTCGCCACAGTAAAATCCGTTGCCAAAATCATTATTGTTTTTTGAATGCTTAATATCAATGTTACCATCTATAATGCTTTTGGCACCATGGTATAATACTAGATTATTCTTATTCATTAAATCTTCATAATAAAGTTGTGTTTTAATTTTATTTATAAAGATATTATTATTAAACGCAAACGTATATATTTTTTCAATATTATTTTCGTTTGTTTCTATGTTACCTGTTTCCCATCTTGCTAGAGTAATGGTATCAACACCTATTTTTTTCGCAAATTCTGTTTGAGATAAATTAAGTAGATCTCTAATTAATTTAATATCCTCTTCTATTCTATAATTTACCATGGATTCGATATCACCTCACTACTTTAGTATAGCATATGCTAGTAATAAGTTTAATATAAACTTTTTAGTAATGTATGCTAGTAACAAATTTTTAACTATTAAAAGTTTAATATTTTAAAAAAGATCACCCAGAATGATGATCTTGATTTTCTATTGACTATAAGTTTTAAAAACTTCAACACCTTATAAAATAAAGTCTTTGAATCGATTTTATCAATTAATTGTTACATTTACACATTTACTTATATAGTAAAAATCACGCTATAACATTAAAACATGTTCATTATATTTTTTCTTTACCAAGAAACAAATCAATCGCATTTATATGATGAACACCTTCTTGTTGATCACGGAATTTATCTAGTGAAATGATATAACGTGGATAACCATCTCTTATTTGTCTAAATGGTCGATACTCTCGCTCTTTAATACGTTCAGTAGTTTTTATATCTTCACCTTGCAAAGTATAAGCAACTTGAATATAGGCATAATCCCTATTTTTTTTGCGTACAATAAAATCACATTCTAATTTTCCGATCTTACCAATACTAATCTGGTAATCATGACTGGCTAAATATAAATAAACGATATTTTCTAGTGATAGCCCAAAACTTAATCTATTATCAGTATTCATCGCAAAATATATAGCCATATCAGATAAATAATATTTTTGTTCTCTTTTTATAGCCTCTTTGCTTTTTAAATCGAACCGATTACATTCATATATTATTTTTGCCTTCTTTAACTCTTCAACATACCCTCTTACTGTTGTCGCTTTTGTTTTGTATCTTTCCTTTTCCAAGCATATGAGAAGATTATTCAATGAAAAAGGTGCTGAATAATTATTGAGAAGAAAAGACTGTACTCTTTCATATACTGGAATATTTCTGATTTTTTTCCTTGTCTTTACATCTTTTTCAAAGATCTCAGAAATAATTCCTCTTGTATATGTTTGTCTAGTTAAAATATCATCAAATTCTAAAGTTTTAGGAAATCCGCCATTTACAACGTATTCTTCAAATTCTAAATACAGATCTTGGTTTATATCTTTTTTAAAAAAACTTTTCATATCTAAATATTCAGAAAAATCTAATGTGAACGTTTCGAAATTCAAATATCGGCCAGTAAGTTTTGTAGAGATCTCATCACTTAGCAAATAAGAGTTTGAACCAGTAATAAATATTGAATACCCCTCTTCTGCATAGGCGTGTACAACACTTTCAAATCCAAAGACATTTTGAATTTCATCGATAAATAAATAATATTTATCTTCTTTTCCTAGCATTGATTCAATTATTGATTCAAGTTCTTCAGGTGTTTTAATATTTTTATATCCTCTTCTATCCAATG
>JAEWIH010000059.1 GCA_023387245.1 Bacillota bacterium
AATATATTTTATGCTTATAAAAAAGGGGATATATATTATATTGAAAAACCTTATTTTGCCATTTGGACTATTGAAAGTCTTGATTATGATTATTTTCTTGATTTATTAACCAATCCATAAGTGTCAATTTGATAGTAGTAATAAGAATTTTATTAATTACACTGTATCAGGTTTAGTGTAGATAAGCAAGAACTTTAAAGTAGATAAAGAGAAAAATTTGTGGTCGGTGTGGTCTTAGGGCCACACCAACTCTTTTTTATGTGCAGATAAAGAGGAGAGAAAAATTATCTCTCCATCTCCTTGCCTATCTAAATCCCATAGTTCTTTCGTATCTTGTAAAGATCATTCATAAAAAAAGTAAGAAAAGCCTATATGATAAATGTCGTCAGGAACTCATTAGAAAGAAATGTGTAGCACGAACCAATGCCAAGACGTTTACAAGGATAAACCAAATCGTTAAAGGATGGATAAACTACTGCCGAATTGGAAGGATGAAAACTTTCGTAGATTAATTTGAACAATGGTTGAGGCACAAAATAAGAGTTATTATCCTGAAACAGTGGAAAACACCATCTAGTATATATAAAAATCTACAAAAGCTGAATGAGAAATTACCTTATCACTTCAGTGATGAGCAAATATATTCAGTAGCGAACACAAGACTTGGACTATATAAACAAGCAAGTGGGAATGTAGTAAATTTCTTACTTAATGAGGACATTCTAGCCATAAGAAAAGAGGAGAGACCAGGACTAGTCAAACCTCTTGTATACTATCTAAGATAAGTTTGTATTAACATACAAACGTAGCGCCGTATACGAGGACACTACGTAGAGTGCAATGAGAGGAACGAAAATTAATCTCTTCCCTCTACTCTATTGATTAAAAATATCTATAAGAAATAAATGTTGTAAATGTGCGTACTTGATGATATAATGTAAGCACAAATACAACAAAGGGGCTGCCAAATGGGCCGAAGTGATTATATAGAGCAAATAAGAAAACAAGTGAAAAATACAGGTGGTATTATTAGTCGTAAAGAGCTTAGATACTATAATATTCCAACGATATATCTAACAAGAATGGTTGAAAAAGGGGAACTTATTCGTGTGGATAGAGGTATCTATATGGACTCAAGTGGAGATTATGATGAATACTATTTTTTTAGTATTAGGTATAATGTGCCTATTTTTTCTTATGTATCGGCTCTTTATCTTCATGAATTTACAGATATTATCCCCCAAGAAATGGAAGTAACGGTTTATAAAGGATATAATCCACATCGCATAAGTGGAAATATCACTATTCACTATGTTACAAAAGAAATTTATGATCTGGGGATTGTCGAGTGTAAAACGATATATGGGAATATAGTAAAAACATATAATCTTGAGAGAACAATATGTGATTTTGTAAAAAATAGACATGATATAGAAACAGAGCTATTTTCTAAAACAATTTATCAATATGTTCGTTATGAAAACAAAGATTTGAATAAACTATATGATTACTCTAAAAAGATGAAGATATATGAGAAGATAAAAGAGTTGATGGAGCTTGTTTATGAATAAAGATAAATTAAGGTCAATGTGTCAAAAGATATCAAAGGAAATAGGACTTAGTTTTAATGCCATACAAACGCACTATTTTTTAGAGAGTATCTTAGAAAAAATAGCAAATAGTGATGAAAGTGAAAACTTTATTTTTAAAGGTGGTTTTTTGCTTGCAAACGTCATAGGCATTAGACAGAGAAATACTGTTGATATTGATGTTTTGATAAGAAGATTTAAGCTTACAGAAGACAATATTAAGGAAAGATTTGAAAAAATACTTTGTAGTGGTGAAGATACGGATATAACATATGAAATCCAAAAAATAGAAGAGATTCGTCAAGAAGATGAATATGGTGGCTTTCGACTTTCTATTTTATGTAGGTTGGAAAATATAAGACAAACAATACCACTTGATATAGCAACGGGTGATCCGATTACACCTGGTGAAATATCCTATGAGTATCAGAGTATTTTTAATGATTGTTTCTTTGAAATTTGTGCATACAACATAGAAACAATGCTTGCAGAAAAAATTCAGACGGTATATAAAAGAGGGATATTTAATAGCAGGAGTAAAGACTTTTATGATATTTATATCTTATATCATCTAAAAAAAGAGGATATTGATTTTAAGCAGTTAAGAAAAGCTTGTCAAAATACATTTAAGCATAGAAAAACACTCTTTAATATAGAGAATATCTTTGAGGTCTTAGATAAGTTAAAGTCTGAACAGGATTTGAAGACAAGATGGAACAGGTATCAAAATAGGTTTAGTTATGCAAAAGAAATAAGCTTTGATGCTGCTATAGATACGATAGTTGAATTAGTAAATAAAATAAAATAGATTTTTCAAAATAACATTTTTGACGATTGGATGAAATTATTATAAAAGTAAAGATAATTTGTCCAATTTGTTGCAATTAAGTGTTTTTGAGTTTTTAGGATTTAATTTATCTTTTATCCGATATGATGGACCCGTGATATTAAATAAATATGAGTAATGAAGAATCCTGTCTAATATAGCTTTAGTTATCATTTCACCATTACCTAATATCTGTGCCCATTTATCAAATGAAATATTACATGTAAAAATAGTAAATTCAGAGATAATAGTTTTGGATTTAGACTAAAAAGGAGCGGTCATGATGCCGTCATGAGAACACTAGACTACTTGAATGAAGGATATGAATGGGTTATTGATTTAGATATAGAAGCACACTTAGACACGGTAAATCACGACAAATTAATTTCAATACTTAGAGAGCATGTAAATGACTCGACAACACTGTACTTGATTCGTAAATTCATGCGGGCAGGAATCATGGAGAATGGATTGGTCAAAGCTAATAACATAAGAATGCCTCAGGGAGGTCCACTAAGTCCTATTCTATCTAATATTTCTTTAGATAAATTTGATAAGGAACTAGAATCAAGGGGTATAAGATTTGTAAGGTACGCGGATGGCTGTATCATTTTTGTGAAGAGCGAAATGAGTGCAAATAGAGTTATGAAATCAGTGACATCATGGCTAGAAAGGAAACTATTCTTAAAAGTTAGTGCCACGAAAATAAAAGTTGTCCGCCCAAGTAAAGGAGAATTTCTAGGATTTTCCTTTTACAAAGATGAACAGGGATGGAAATGTCGACCTATTGAAAATAGAAAGAAGCGTTTATATGAAAAGATAAAAGTAGACTTATCAAGAAAACAAGCTGTTTCAAGACCTCTATCAATTACATTTACAAAGGTAAATCATATAGTAAGAGGATGGATAATCTACTGCCGAATCGGAAGGATGAAAACCTTCGTAGATGAATTTGGACAATGGTTGAGGCACAAAATAAGAGTCATTATTCTGAAACGGTGGAAAACACCATCGAAGACGAATACAATACTTGGACTATATAAACAAGCAGTGGTAATGTAGTAAACATTCTGGCCATAAGAAAAGAGGAAAGACCTGGACTAGTCAAACCTCTTGATTACTATCTAAGATAAGTTGTATTAACATATAAATGTAGCGCCGTATACGTGATCTGTAGTGTGTAAAGAGAGAAGCGAAAATTAATCTCTTCCCTCTACTCTATTTCTATATCCAACTAATTTTATTTTCCGATTTATTTATAATTCTAGTAATATTAGCTCGATGTCGATAAATAATAATCAAAGTTAAAATACTTAAAGTTATTGACAAATACCAATTTTGATAAATTAAACTAAAACAACAACAATAAATGCTACTAATTATTGAAGCTAATGATACCATTTTAAAAATGAATAAAATTAAAATAAAAGCTGCCAAGCTACCCACTAGTAATAAATAATAATCTGGATTAAAATAAATAATACTAATTAAAAATCCAAAAAAAGTTGAAACACATTTTCCGCCTTTAAATTTCGCAAAAACAGGTAATGCGTGACCTACATTAACAAAAAACCCAACTATTAATAATTGTTCAAAAGATAGATTGCCAATACTTTTACTAAATAACATAACTATCATTGCCTTAAAAATATCTAACAATATAACAGAAACACCCGCTTTTTTGCCCAATACTCTACCAGCATTTGTCCCGCCTAAGTTTTTAGAACCGAATTGACGAATATCTGTTTTATAAAAAATTTTACCAATTACTAAAGCAAAAGGAACACTACCAACTAAGTAAGCTAATAGACAATATAAAAATAATTGTAGATCCATTATAAATCACCTCTATAATCATTAAAAATGATATTTAATGATTTGTCAATAAACCTTTATTTTTGATATAATTTTAAAGTATGAAAGGAAGTAGTATGAGTCAAGTATATAATTCATCATCAATTCAAATTTTAGAAGGATTGGAAGCTGTTAGAAAAAGACCAGGAATGTATATTGGTAGTAGTGATAATAAAGGATTACATCATTTAGTCTGGGAAATTTTAGATAATGCGATTGATGAAGTTTTAAATGGTTATGGCAATGAAATTAACTTAGTAATTACTAAAGATAATTATATTATTATTAGCGACAATGGGCGCGGCGTACCTATTGATATGCATAGCAGTGGTAAGCCAGCTATTGAAATAATTTATACTGTTTTACATGCTGGTGGTAAATTTGGTCAAGCAGGTGGCTATAAAACTAGCGGTGGCCTACATGGAGTAGGCGCTTCAGTCGTTAATGCCTTATCTAAAGAGATGATAGTTACTTCTAGTCGTGATGGTGCTATGCATCAAATAATATTTGAAAACGGTGGTCAACTAAAACAACCATTAACATTTGTCAAAAATACTAATAAAACTGGAACGACTGTAAAATTTTTAGCCGATGATACTATTTTTGATGATATTCATTATTCTTTTTATACTATTTCTAATCGTTTAAAAGAGTCAGCATATTTATTACAAGGTGTCAAAATAACTATTCATGATGAAAAAACTGGTAAAAAAGAAGAATATTGTTATCAAGATGGTTTAGCCGCTTTTATGGAAAGTTTAAATCATGATCAAAAACCACTTCACCCAGCCATAATTTTTCATGGTCAAAATAATGATATTGATATTCATGTAGCTTTACAATATGTTGAAGACTATAATGAAAATGTTATTTCTTTTGTAAATTTAGTTAAAACTAAAGATGGCGGTAGCCATGAAGTTGGCTTAAGAGCCTCAATTACTAAGTCAATTAATGATTTTGCTCGTAAAAATAATATTCTAAAAGATAGAGATAAAAATTTTGAAGGCAGTGATGTAAGAGAAGGATTAAGCGCAATTATTTTTGTATCTATTCCTGAATCATTATTAGAATTTGAAGGTCAAACAAAATCCAAACTAGGAACACCAATTGCCAAAACAGCAGTTGAACAGTTTGTATATGAACGTTTGTTTTTTTATTTTGAAGAAAATCGTGATTTTATCAATAATTTAATTAAAAAAATTCAAAAAGCTCAACAAGCTCGCTTAGCAGCCAGAAAAGCTCGTGAATTAGCTAGAAGTGGTAAAAAAGGTAAAAAAGATGAAGCCGAATTATCAGGAAAGTTAGCTAATGCTCAAACAAAAAATTCTAAAATTAATGAATTATTTATTGTTGAGGGTGATTCTGCTGGTGGCAGTGCTAAACAAGGGCGCGATTCAGCTTTTCAAGCTATTTTACCTTTGCGTGGTAAAGTTTTAAATGTTGAAAAAGCTAAGATGGAACAAATTGTTAAAAATGTTGAATTAAATACATTGATTCATTGTATTGGTGCAGGTGCAGGCAGTGAGTTTTTAATTGATGATGTAAAATACAATAAAATTATTATTATGACCGATGCTGATAATGATGGTGCCCATATTCAAGTTTTATTATTAACATTTTTTTATCGCTATATGCGTGATTTGATTGCTAGTGGTCGAGTATATTTAGCTCAACCACCTCTATATAGAATTTCTAACAAACATGAAAGTCATTATTGTTATAATGAAAAACAATTAAAGCAATATCGGCAAAAAATGACTAATTATGAATTAACTCGCTATAAAGGTTTAGGAGAAATGAATGCTAGTCAATTATGGGAAACTACTATGAATCCTAAAACCCGGGTTTTATATCAAGTTAGTATTGAAGATGTTAGTATAGCTTCCGAAATGATTAGTACTTTAATGGGAGATGATGCTAATAGTAGAAAGGAATGGATCAATGAAAATGTTGATTTCGATGGTTTAGATGAATGAAAAAAAGCGATGTAATTAATAGTAGTCAACAAATTGAAACTTCATTAGCCGACTTAGTAGCCAATCGCTATGCTCGTTATGCTAAGTATATTATTCAAGACCGAGCATTACCAGATGTTAGAGATGGTTTAAAGCCTGTTCAAAGGCGGATATTATATGCTATGTATGAAGATAATAATATTTATTCTAAACCATTTAAAAAATCAGCAAAAACAGTCGGTAATGTCATTGGTAATTATCATCCCCATGGTGATTCTAGTGTTTATGAAGCCATGGTCAATATGTCCCAACCTTGGAAAATGGGATTACCTTTAATTGAGATGCAAGGTAACAACGGTTCAATTGATGGAGATAGTGCTGCTGCGATGCGATATACTGAAAGTCGTCTTTCACTAAGCGCATTATTTTTATTGAAAGATATTGAAAAACAAACAGTCGATTTTAAAAATAATTATAGCGACTCCGAGCAAGAACCTATCGTTTTACCTGCCTCATTTGCGAATATTTTAGTCAATGGCGTTAGTGGTATAGCATCAGGATATGCGACTGAAATACCACCATTTAATTTTAATGAAATAAATAATGCGACTATTTATCGTCTATTAAATAGTAATTGTCTGCCAGAAGAAATTTATTCAATATGTCCAGGCCCCGATTTTCCAACCGGTGCCATTATTGAAGGTCGTGATGATATTATTAACTTATTAAATACTGGTAAAGGGCGATTAACTTTAAAAGCGAAATGTCAAATAATTCAACAATCTAAAATTCAACAAATAGTTTGTAGTGAAATACCTTATGGAGTTAAAAAATCGGAATTAGTAAAAATGATTAGTGATGCCAAGGGAGAACAATCAATAGATGACATATTAGATATTCGCGATGAGTCGGATCAAAATGGTTTAAAAATAGTGATCGATATTAAAAAAGAAACAAATGCCAATAACATTTTAAATCTTTTATATAAAGAAACCGATTTAATGACATATTATCATGCAAATATGGTTGTTATTCACAATCGCCGCCCAAAAGTTATGGGCTTAGTAGAAATGCTAGATGCATTTATTGACTATCGTAAACAAGTAGTTTTACGCCGTTCTAAATTTTTGTATAATAAAACAGCATCTAGATTACATATATTAGAAGGTTTGATGAAAGCTATTACCTATTTAGACGAAGTTATTTTAATTATTCGTCAATCTGCTAATAAAAAAGATAGTAAAGAGCGCTTAATTGCTAGATTTGATTTAAGTCAAGAACAAGCGGAAGCAATTGTAATGTTACAGTTATATCGTTTAAGTCAAACTGATATGGAACAGTTAAAAGAAGAGTTTGCGCTATTATTAAATGATTTAGAACATTATAATCAAATTATTAACAATCAATCTATTTTAATTATGACAATTGTCAATGAATTAAAGGATTTAAACAATCAAATTGTTACTAATCGTCGTTGCCAAATTAATGATGATATTATTGATTTAAAAGTCGATAAAGAAGCATTAATTAATGTTGAGGATGTTTATGTAAGTGTTAGCCGTGATGGTTATGTAAAAAAAATATCGGTACGTTCTTTTAATAGTAGTGATCAAAAACTAACAACCTTTAAACAAGACGATGTTTTAATTGGTCAAAAATTAGTTTCAACTATTAATACTTTAATTGTTGTATTTGAATCAGGTAATTTTGTTAGTTTACCAGTTTATTCTTTATTAGATAGTAAATGGAAAGATGTTGGTTCCCATATTTCAGCAATAGTCAATAATACTATTAGTAATGATAAAATTATCGCTGCTTTTGTTAGTGATCAAAGTGATAGTGATGCTACATGTGTTTGTGTTAGTAAATTAGGTAAAATAAAACAAGTATCATTTTCACTATTAAATAATAAATCTAAAAGACTTGGCCGTTTAATGAAATTAGAAGCAGGGGATAGTCTAATTAGTGCTTATACTACTTATAATCAAGAAGATGATGTTTGTTTATTAACTACTAAAGGTTATATGGTTAGATATGGTTTAAATTCAATTCCGATTCAAGGATTAAGCGCAAGTGGAGTTAATGGAATTAAATTACAAGAAAATGATACTTGTATTGCTTCACAATTAATTAATAATCAACAAGAAGTAATTTTGATTACTACTGACGGTTGTAATAAACGTTTAAAAGCGTTAGATATTACTTTAACCAATCGTCCTGCCAAAGGTATATTAGTAGCTAAGATGACTAAATCAGGACCTAAAGTATTAGATCAGTTAATAGTAACTTCTTTAAATTCAATACTATTATTTAATGATGGTTTAGAATTAAATGTTAGTGAAATTAAATTGATGAATCGAGATCAAGGCTTTTCGACTAGTAAGCTAGGAGTTTTAGTTAAGGGTATAGAAAAAGTGGGTATTTATAAAATGCCCACTCCAGTTGAACCCAATGTAATTGATCAAGGAAAATTAGACTTCTAAACATTCAATCAATTGTTTGAGATTTGGTACTTGTAGTAAAGAATATTTTTGATGTCTTAAAGTTCTTAGTGTATATAGTTCAACAAATATATTACTAATAAAAGCTTGATGAGATGCTAAAACGCCATTTAGACTAGTCTCAATCGCCAGTACTTGCTCATTAGCTAAATTGTGTTTTTTCATTAATTTTGTATAAATATATTCATCACTTTTACCTTCAACTACTTCATTACCAAAAATAATATCTTGATAATCAATATTAGCTGGAAGTTTGTTTAATAAAATACTTGCTTGGTTTTTATGAAGTGAAGTTAGTAAAAATAATTTTAAATTATTTTTAGTTAACCATTCATAAAAATATTGAAATTCATTATTGAATTCAACTTCATAAAGAGTATCGATAGCTAATTGTTCGATTTGTTCTTTTAAAGCAATATATTTAGCATTATGAATAAATGCTCTTTCTTTTTGTTGATAACCTCCATCTATATATTGTTCAAAAAAACTATCTCTAGCTTCTAGATTGTTTTGGATTAGTAGATCTAAAATTTTTTGATGTAATATAGAATATGTATTAAATAAAACACCATCTAATGTTACGATTACATAATTAAATTTTTCTTTTTTCATACAATTTATTTTATCGATTTTTAAAAATTAATTCAACAAAGGAGCTCATATGAAAAAGTGTTTAGGTTGTGGTATACTTTTACAATCACAAAATAATCAAAAAGAAGGCTATGTTGTTGATATAAAACAAGATTTATGTCAGCGTTGTTTTCAAGTTACTCATTATCATAAAATTAATAAAATTAATCCGGCTTTAATGGAATCTGGTAATATTGTTTTAGATAAAATTTCTAAATTAGAAGGTTGTCTATGTTATGTAATGGATATTTTTATGTTTGAAAATAGTAAAATTTATCCACTACATCGCTATCTTAATCAGCGAGAAATAACTTTAATTTTAACAAAATCCGATTTAATGCCTAAAACATTAAAAGTCCATAAAATTAGAAAACTAGTTTTAGAATGGATTAAAGAATCACATTTAAATATTAATCAAGTATTTATATT
>JAEWIH010000082.1 GCA_023387245.1 Bacillota bacterium
GGTTTAATGTTACATTTACCAATCTTATAATTCTCAACACATTCTAATTTAAATTCCCATGAATATTTCATAAAAAATTACCCCTCCTCCTAGTTGTCTAGGATTTGGGGTACATATCAAAGTTGGACAACCAACAAAAGGGTTCACTTTTATTATGAGATTTACTTATGAAGACAAGCTAAAAATGTAATTAGTATTGCCCCTAAAGCAGTAAGTGCATTGCTCATAAACCTAAACTATTACATTGACAACAAAACTAAAAAAGATTAATCTCAACAGAAATTAATCTTCATAATTAATATTTAATAATGGCGGAGAAAGCAGGATTTGAACCCGCGCACGCTATTAACGTCTAGCGGTTTTCGAAACCGCCCCCTTCAGCCTCTTGGGTATTTCTCCAATTAGAGGATAACTAAATTATCCTCAACTAATTAACGATGATAAAAAGGTGCACAATAACGTGGTAATCCATTTTCATCCAATAAAATATTTGGTTGACCAACAATTAACGGTTTAATATAAGCCACTGCCTCATCACTAATACCACGATAATTATCCAAAATCCATTCTTTAGGGAAATTTTTTACATGATTAGCAACTTCACTAGCATTAAATGCCTTAAATTCAACATCATATTCGCTACCCTCAACTCTAACTAAACCAACCATTTTACCAGTAAACGCCTTATCCATTGAACGCATATGTGCCGACATACCTAATCTAAAAGATTCATCAACATCAACCGCCGACTGACTAACTGCATAACAACGTTGTAATGTCGACATATCTTGAACTTTAGCTCTCTCACACACACCAGCAGCCAATAACATGTCTTTCAATGTTTGTCCAGCACCACCCAAAACAGCATGACCAAACAAGTCGTTT
This sequence comes from Bacillota bacterium, assembly GCA_023387245.1. Taxonomy (GTDB): domain Bacteria; phylum Bacillota_I; class Bacilli_A; order Erysipelotrichales; family Erysipelotrichaceae; genus DUUI01. The sequence goes on from JAEWIH010000082.1 coordinate 886, forward strand.
TTAGACTCACCAGCCGCTAAATAAGTGCCATCAGCATATTTAACACCTTCCGAAATAACAATATAACATTTATTTTTTGAAGCAACTATTTCTCTAACTTGAGCAAAGAATTTTTCTTTATCAAAAGGTAGTTCAGGCAATACTAATAAATCAACTTTACCAGTAACACAAGCAGAAGCAGCTAACCAACCAGCATCACGACCCATTGTCTCTAAAATAAATACTTCTTGACGAGTATATACATTATAATCTAACCAAGTATGTAATTGTGTAGTCGCAATTACTTTTGCGGCTGAAGCAAAACCAGGACAATGATCAGTCATCATTAAATCATTATCAACAGTTTTAGGACAACCAACAAACTGAATACCTTCAATATTATTTTTCTTAGCATATTCACTCAAAGCATAAACTGTATCCATTGAATCATTACCACCAATATAAAACATACAAGTAATATTATATTTTTTAAAGATAGTAAATAATTTTTCAAAATCGGCAACATTTTCACGCTTTAATTTATAACGGCAAGAACCTAGTGCACTAGAAGGTGTTTGTCTTAAAACTTTGTTTTCATCTTCACTCATATGAGTTAGATCAACAAATTTTTCTTGCAAAATACCTTCAATACCATGTAAACCACCATAAACTGTATCATAAATTGGATTTAATTGATTACCCATTATTACCCCAGCCAATGTAGCATTAATAACTGATGTAGGACCACCAGACTGTGCAACTAAACAATTTTCCATTTGTATCTCCTCCATATTGTTAGCCTTTTAGCATTTTGAATTATAACATGTTTTTTATATTGCCTCAAGCAACAAAAACTAAAAACAATATTTGTTTAAACTAAACATCAACTAATTCGTTTCAGTTGCCCATAATAAAAGCCACCACCATTATTATCATAACCTAAATGGCATTTTTCCCTAACTAATTCAAAATTAGGATTGCTTTTTAAAAACTTAATAACTTGTCGCTCATTTTCTTTTTTATTCAAAGTACAAGTAGCTAATACCAAATAACCACCAATACGCACAAATTTAGCACCGTGACACAAAATATTAAAAGCCAATTGTTCTAAATCATCCAAATCGCTAGGTTTAATGTGAAATTTTAAATCAGGTTTATGAGCCAAAACACCTAATCCAGAACAAGGAACATCCAAAAAAACTAAATCATATAGTTCTAAAGTATGAAAATTTAAAAAATCTTGATTATAAACATTAATTCGCTGCTCTAAACCAAAGCGCCGAATTGAATTTTTAATCAACAAAGATCGACTAGCATTAATTTCAATGGCATCAATCAAGCTCTCTTTAAACTTTAAAGCCATCAACATAGTTTTAGTGCCAGGAGCAGCACAACCATCTAAAATTTTAAGCGGATTATCAATTGTTAAACTTTCAATCACATCAAAGGAATTTTTATCCATTGGTAAATATAAAGGATATTTACTAGCATCTTTAAGCGGTAATAATTTAATTGTCTGATTAGCATATATCCAACCACAACGGTCTAGTGGCAATAAAAAATGTTGACTAATTTTATTCGCAATTTCTAAACCATATTGACCAACAAATAAACGATAAATCCACTCTGGTAATGAATAATTTATACTAGCATTTTTAATTTCATCATCACCATTACAAAATTTTATTTCTTGACTAAATACTTTTCTTAAAAGGGCATTAACAAGTTTGCTAGCACCATAATCAATCTTTTTAGCAACACTAACTGCCTCATTAACAATGACATAAGCTAACGGATTATGCATAAAATAAAATCGATAAATACTTAAATTTAATAATATTTCTATTTTATGATCAACTTTCTTATTAACTAAATTTTGCCACTGATATTGACACAAATAATAATTTTTTAAAGTCCCCATCAACAAAGAATACTCAATCGCCTCAATTTCAATATTCCTTAGTTCTAAATTTAAAAAACTATGCTCATAAATACAACGATAAACTAAATCGATATTTCTAATACTTAATAACATAACTGACCTGGATTAACATTAAAACTAACCCTTACACCTCGATTCTTTATAACTAATAATTCATGTATTCGATAACAAGCATTAATCATCACCTCTAAATTTTTAGAACGCAACAATAAACGTTGCCGATATAAATTAGAAATTCTTTTCAAACGTGCAGGCCCAAGTACACTAATATCACTATATTCCAAAAAAGCCACTAAATAACGCTCAATAACAGCTGCTATGTTATCTAAATTTTTATGACTAAAAACAATCTCAACTAAATAGGTATAAGGAGGAATATTAGTCTGATGTCTAAACTTCATTTCATATTTAAAAAATTTAGTATAATCCTGTTTTAGAGCGCTATTTAAAACATAATGTTGCGGATTATAAGTTTGTAACAAAACACTCCCCCTAATCTTACCCCTGCCAGTACGCCCAGCAGCTTGTAAAATTAAATTAAAAGTTTTTTCATGAGCCAAATAATCACTAGCTAACAACGATTGATCAATATCCACAATCCCCACTAATCCAATATTTTCAATATTCAACCCTTTCGCAATCATCTGAGTCCCAATTAAAATATCTATTTTATGGTTAATTAAATCATCAATAATTTTTTGATGAGCATTCTTTTTACTAACAACATCGCCATCTATTCTACTAACACTAGCCTTAGTAAAATGAGCTTTAATAATTTCTTCTAATTGTTGAGTCCCAATTCCTTTCATAAGTGAATAATTACTACCACAATTTACACATTTATTTTTAAAAGTTGTATAACCACATAAATGACATTGATAACTATGATTATATTTATGATAAGTTAAACTCATATCACAATTTGGACACATGTATGTTTTCAAACATTTAGGACACTGACTAATTTGACTATAGCCTCTACGATTCAATAATAATAATACTTGTTGTTTTTTAGCCAAAACTTCACTAATCCTTTTTAATAGTTCAGGCATCACTACATTATTACTTAATTGTTTCAAAGATTTATTTAAATCAATAAAACAACAATCAAATCCCGATCTCTGAGAATGATTAGTAATTTCTAACAATTCATAAACACCTTTTAATGTCTTGGCATAAGTTTCTAACCTAGGTGAAGCCGAACCTAATATTAAAGGTATATTATGATATTTAGCCCTAAAATCAGCAACATCTCTAGCATCATATAAAACTTGATGATCTTGTTTATAACTTTGATCATGCTCTTCATCGATAATAATTAAACCTAAATTATCTATTGGTAAAAAAATACCTGATCTTGTCGAAACAATAAAATTAACCTTTTCACTCTTAAGGCGTTTATATTGTTGATAACGATCTTGATCACTTAAATTAGAATGATAAATAATAACATCAATCCCTAAACTATTATTAATTCTTTGAATCATTTGCCTAGTCAAACTAATTTCAGGCAAAACAAATAAAACTGATTGCTCATTAGTTAAAACTTGACGAGCCAAATTAAAATAAACTTCAGTCTTACCACTACCAGTAGGACCAAATAATAAATATGTTTGATATTTAAATAAATCTACTCTCTTAATTGCCTCTTTCTGGCTAGTAGTCAAAACAATATCTGATTTTTTAATTTCAAAAACTTGTTGTTGATATACTAACTCTTCTTCATATATTTCAACTAGCTCATATTTTAATAACGTTTTTAAACAACCTTTATACAATTTTAAAAATTCACTATACTTTTGATTTTGAATAGATAAAAAATCTAAAGCTTGGCTGGCTTTAGACGATAATTTCGGTACTGGTTGGTTAGTTTTTTTAATCATTTTAACAACTTTAGCTTTTAACATATTTTTAGATATCGATAAAGGTTTTGGTAACATTAACTGATAAACCTTTATTAAAGGCGAAATAGTTCTATGTGCTAAAAAATCGGCTAATTCCAACAACTCATTATCTAAAATTGGTTCTTTATCAATTACTTCTAAAATCTCTTTAACTTCATAATCAACACTACCAATATAACAATTTAAAACAAAACCAACTACTTTACGATGATTAAAATCAATCCAAACTCTTATACCTTTTTTAATATAACTAGGTGATGAATAAGTAAACGTTTTTTGAAACTGTATTGGATCTTGAACTAAACACTCAACCAAATACATCAACTATTCTTCCTTTGACAATTCTATATGTCTATATATAACTAGTGCAGCTAAATCAGCCGCTAAAACTGGATCATCATTACAAATTACATATTTATACTGGCCAACCATTTCTAACTCTTTAGACGCTTTAGAAAGTCGTTGTAAAATAATTTCTTCTGGTTCGCTTTTACGGCCTCTAATTCTTCTCTCTAATTCTTCAAATGAAGGCGGTACAACAAATATCGACAAACAATCAGGGCAATTTTTTTGTACTTGAATAGCACCAACAACATCAATTTCTAATAAAACGTTTTTTCCTTGATTTCTTAATTCTTCAACATGATCTTTAGGTGTCCCATAACTAGAACCAACAAATTGAGCATATTCCAAAAATTTATTTTCAGCGACTTTTTGATCAAATTCTTCTTGAGAAACAAAAAAATAATCAATCCCATCTTTTTCACCATTTCTTGGTTTACGGGTTGTCATCGAAATTGAATAAGTTAAATTTAATTCTGGACGATCAATAAATAAGTTACGAATAGTACCCTTACCAACACCACTAGGACCACTAAATACAATTAATAAACCTTTGTTTGCCACAAAATACCCCCCTGCATTAATTTTATTACTACTATACAATTTATATAAATAGAAATCAAGATTATAAGAAATTATTTTCTACTGGATCAATATAAATAGTGCTATACTTTTTAACTAATACTTTACCTAGCGGTGCCTTTGGAATTTTTTTAATATATTTAATTTGAGTATACTGGACCGGTACCGAACTAGAATATTTATGTTTAGATAATAAGACAGCTAAATTACTCGCAAAACGAATTTCTTTTTCAAAAACTTGATCACTACAAACAACTACATGACCACCACTACCATCCAAAACATGGAACCACCAATAATTTTTATGAGCCAAATTAAAAGTTAAATAATCATTTTGAACATTAGACTTACCATATAAATAAATAATACCATCCTCTTCTATTTGAGCAACATTAACTTTTTTCTTTTTAGGTTTTAAATTATTATATTTAACTGTTAATAAACCATAATCAATTAATTCCTTTTCAATTTCTTTCACTTCAACTAAACTAGCATTTTCTAATTGAAATAAAAGGCTTTGATAATATTCAATATTAGTTAGTGTTAATTGTTGTTGCTGTAATATATATGATAATGATGTTTTTAATTTACGATATTTTTGATAATATTTATTCGCATTTTGACTAGCATTTAATTTTGGATCAAGTGGAATTATTCTCATATTATTATCAAAATCTAAAACCTCGAAATTATTACTACCCTTATTAATATTATTACCAAAACTAATAAGTAGATCACCAAATAATAAATATTTACTAGCATCTTCTACTTCTAATAATTGTTGTTTAAATAGTTCAAGTTTCTTAGACAAGCGTTTAATTTCACGATTTAATTTCTTAACTAAATTACCAGTTACTGAAGCTATTTTTTGTTTTTGATTATATTGAAAATAAATACTATCTAAACCATTAATTAATGGATATTTTTTATAATCAGATCTATTTAAATGTAATAATTCTAAACAATGAAAAACTTTATTACCATAATCATAAATATAATCACTAGCCTTAATTTCTGCCATCATTGAATCTAAACTTTGACCAATATTTAAACGATACTGTAATTCTTTGGATAATAAACTAGAAAAGCCATCCAATTGAAAAACGAAATTAGTATTTAGATCTAACTTAGGATTTAAAAAAGGATTAAAGCGAATCATATTTTCTGGTAATTGATATAAAACATTATG
>JAEWIH010000098.1 GCA_023387245.1 Bacillota bacterium
AGCTAATCCTCTAACTCTGCGATAGCGTTCTTGCTTATAATTATTAATATCAATATTAATAAAGAAACGATGTTTAAATTCAGCATTAGTAACAGCTCTAACTAATTGAGTTAAGGCTAATAAACTACTACCATTATGACCAATTAACATAGCGTTATTATCAGCATTAATAGTAACATAATAGCTTCTTTGATCATAACTAACATCAATATCGGCACCTAAATTGATATTAATTAAAAATTGGGCTAAATAATCACGGATAAAGTCCATAACATCAACAAAGCACCAAATATCGGCACTAACACTTGAACCTAATCCTAAAAGACCTTTTTTTTCTTCAGTAATTTTGTAAACAAGATCATCCATTAATACATCTTTTTCATGAGCTACTTGTTGTAATAAATCCTCAATTGTTTTTCCTGTATAATTTTTAATCATATTATTTACCTCTTTGATTATTAATTAAATTTTGTACATAAATTGACTGAATAATTCTAATAACAGAACTAATTATTAAATAAATACCCATACCAGAAGTAACACTTAAACCAAACCAAATCATAATCACGATCATAACATTCATCATGCCTTTAGCTTGATCGGCAACAGGTTTATCGTTAGGATATCTTTTAGAATATTTTTTAGATAAGTATCCAGGTAATTTAATTGATATAATTTGAGTAGCAATGCTTAGAAAAGCTATTACAAAATATATCCAGCCACCACTTAGCATTCCAGATAATGGAGAAAGATATAACCGATATCCAAATAATGTCGAATCAATTACTAGAGACGATCTTTGAATACCTTGCCATAAAGCAATCATTATTGGCAATTGTAAAAATAGTGGTAAAAACATACTACCAATTTTTACATTTTCTTCACTATATAATTTTTGTAATTCGGCATACTGACGCATTTGAGCACCTTGATCAGTTTGTCCTTTATATTTTTCTTGTATTTTAGCAATTCTTGGTTGTAGCATCTGCATTTTCGCACTAGTCATTTGTGATTTAATAGTTAATGGTAAAATTAACATATTAATTAAAATAGTAATTAAAACGATAGCCCAAATAACGCCAATATATTGGCCAAAAAAGTTAATAAATTGCGATATAGGCCAAATTAAAATCGCATCAAAAAAACCTAAATTAAATGACCAAGCACTAGATAAACTAATAATCTTTTCTTTTAAAACATTTCCATCTTTATCGACTATACTAGCACAGCTATTTAAAAATAATAGTAGTGGGGCTAAATAAAGCAACTTTTTATTTTTCATATTTATTCCTCTTTTTAAATTTTTCTAAACAGTTAATTAAATTATTATTATTCTCATGATAAGTATAATTTAAATAAGCTAATCTGACAATAATTATCCAATCTATTCCTTTATTAAAATCAAAATATTGATCAACCATTGATCTTACTTGTCTTTTAATTTTATTTCTTTTAACCGCATTTCCTAACTTTTTTGAAACAGAAATTCCGATGCGGTCATATGTTAAATCATTTTTTTTACTATAAATTGAAAAACAGGCATTAGTAGAAAAACATTTATAGTTAATAATAGAAGTAAATTGATAATTTTTAGTAACCCTAAATTTCTTTTTCATAATAAAAAAACTACCTGAAGGTAGTTTTTATACAGATAATCTAACTCTACCTTTAGCACGACGACGAGCTAATACACGTCTTCCGCCTACTGTTGCCATACGGCTTCTAAAGCCATGAGTTTTTTGATGTTTTCTTTTGCTCGGTTGATAAGTTCTTTTCATTGAGAACCACCTCCGTTCTGATTTTTGAGCAATTGCCCCTTTATTATAAAATAATTAAGCTAAAATTTCAAGCAAAAAATGCGTAATTATATAATTAGTAAATAGTAATGTATTAAGTTTTGGGAAAAGAAAATGGCTTAAAATATTTATGATACTTTAGAATTAATAAACTAATAATATTAAATAGTACGACTATGAGATCAATACTATAAACAAAAAAGAATAAAGATTATTAAAGTATTAATTTTAAATGTTTTATCATACTTTTGATTGTTCTATTGTGTCTTAATTATAGGTTTCAAAAAATTATCATATTGTTCTGACATTTTTAAAGTTTCAATGATATAATGAAAAAATAAGATTAAAATAGGAGTAAAAATATGTTGAGTCGAAAAGAAATGATAGAACAGCTTGAACAAGCCGAAAAAGATAAGGTTTATTTTTGTTATGGTATAAATGATTTTACTATATTGAGTGATGAAAAAATTGTTGAATTGTTTACCCAGATGCAAAATTACATATCAGATTCTAGAACATCAAACATTGATTAAAAAACCATCAAAATACTACTTAAAGAGTAAACAAAAGTGATTTACTCTTTTTTTATTGTCAAAAATGACATTAATATGTATGGATCAAATTGTTTAGAGAAATGTTTCTAAAATCATCTATATTAAAAAAATAAATCGATATACTTTTAGGCATATCGATTTATTAAGAATTGTGCTTATTCTGATTTTCTAGCTTTTCTAAGTAATATCATACTTAACATTAATGATAATATACCATAAATACTTAAACC
>JAEWIH010000105.1 GCA_023387245.1 Bacillota bacterium
GGGCTAAAGATTTGATTGCTGAATTGGGTAGTAATGTTACTAGGTGGATATTGTTAGGTACGAAGTATAATCAGACTTTGTCTTTGAGTGAGAAATTGTTTGAACAGGCTAAAAACGAGGTTGAAAAAATTCGGACGGTATTGGGCCAGATTTATATTTGTGAAGTTTTAAAAGCGCCTTTTATTGGTAAATTGAATAGTCATTATGAGCAGTTTATGTTGGCTTTATGTGATGATTTAAATGTTCCTAATGCGGTGGCGGCTATGTTTGAGTGCATTAAACAGATTAATCAATTGTTGCGATTACGTGATGCTGATTCTAACATTTTGGCTGATCATATTTTTAGTTTGCGTCGAATGTTAGCGGTTTTAGGTCTTGAGTTTAAACAGTTTGATTTTAGTGATGAATCGAAAGAGTTAATTATGAATTGGCATAGTGCTAAATTAGAGCGTAATTTTGAATTGGCGGATAAATATCGTTTGGATTTAATTGCTTTGGGGATTTTGTGATGGAATATAATGGTGGTAGTTTGGCTTTTGTTGGTGATGCGTATTTGACGTTGGTTGTTCGTAAATATTTGTTGGAGTCCGGGATTACTAAGGGTAATACATGGTTAAAGTGGTCTAATTATTTTGTTAGTGGACTTTATCAGGCTAAGTTTTGTGATTATTTATTGGCTCTTGATTTTTTGGTTGAAGAGGAATTGATTTACTATCGGCGAGGTTATAATTATAAAAACAAGTCTGTGGCTAAAAATGTTGATATTTTATCGTATCGGAAGGCTACTGGTTTAGAGGCGGTGTTTGGTTATTTATATATTATAGATAATCAAAAGCGTTTGAATGATATTTGGGAAAAATATAGGAATTTTGTGGAGGATAATTATGGCAGAATATGTTTACGGTAGAAATACCGTGTTGACCAAATTGCGGGTTCCTGGTGTGGTGTTACGTTTATATTTAAGTAGTAATGTTAAGGATATTGTTGATTTGGCTAAAAAACATAAAATAGATATTGAGTGGACTAATAATGCATATTTATCTTCTTTAGTTAAGGGTTGTCATCAAGGAGTTGTGGCTTTGGCGAATGATTATTGTTATTATGATCTAGATGATTTTATAAATGGCTTAGATCTATCTACTAATCCTTTGGTGGTATTGTGTGATGGATTGGAGGACCCACATAATTTAGGGGCTATTTTGAGGACATGTGAGGCTTGTGGTGTGTCGGGTGTTATTATTGGTAAAAATCGTCAAGTTCAGGTTACTGATACGGTGGCTAAGGTTGCTCAGGGGGCTGTTGATTTAGTTAAAATTGTTCGGGTTACTAATTTGGTGAATGCGATTAAAAAAATGAAGTCTAAAGGTTTTTGGATTGTTGGTGCTGATAATTGTGAGAGTGATGATTATCGTAATGTTCCTAGTGATCGGCCTTTGGTGGTGATTGTTGGTTCTGAGGGTAAGGGTATATCTCGTTTAGTTTTGAATGAGTGTGATTATCGAGTGAAAATTTTTATGTTGGGTCAAATTAATTCTCTAAATGTAAGTGTGGCGACCGGAATCTTGCTTTATTCAATTATGGAGAAGCGGATAGATATTAATGGAGAAATTTGTTAATGAGTTTGAGTTCATTTATTTGGCGGCGCGTTGTCCTTATTTAATCTATAATGAATTCGTTAAATTACATTTGCGTTTTATTAATAAAATTATTAGTGATTCTACGTCATTGAATGGTAAATGCTATACGTATGATGATGTCTATCAAGAGGTTTTGGTTGCTGTTTGGTATAGTTTTTTACATTATCGGCAAGATCAGGGTATGAAATTTACTTCATATTTATATCTTGTGGCTAAGTCGCGAATTTTTCGTTTATTACAAAAACATCAATATAGTGCTTATGGTATTTTGGATAAATGTATTTCGTTGGATGCTCCGGTTGTTGGACATGATGATAATATGAATTTATTGGATGTTGTGGCGGATAGTAATGCTTTATATCAACCTCAAAAGATGGCGGATGTTGATTTTGCTATGGAGTGGTTACGTGATTTTGTTTGTGGTTGGTCGAAAGATGATGTTAGGATTGTATTTTTGAGAAATGTTGGCTATGGTTATAGCGAAATTGCTGCTATGGTTGGCTGTAGACGTAAGCATGTGGAATATGTATTACATAAAGTACGTAAAGGCTGGCACGATTTTAATAAAAGTAACGTTTGACGAAATAATGTTTTTGTGTTAAAATGCTAAAACGAGATTGGAGTGGTGTTATGGCTAAGGATAATAAGATAATTCTGGTTTGTAGTCAATGCTTGAGTCGTAACTACAGTACTAGTAAAAATCACCAGCAACATTCCAAGCGGTTGTCTATTAATAAATTTTGTAAGCATTGTAATAAACATACTTTGCATCAGGAGTCTAAGTAGGAGGGGCGGATTATGTTAAGTTGGTTTTCGTTAAAAGCTATTATGAAAGAAGTGAAACAACATATTAAATGGCCGAGTATGAAAGAATTGATGTCTACAGTACAGACGGTTATTATTTTTATTGTTTTGTTTGTGGCGTTTTTGTTTACGGTTGATTTTATATTTACTGTTTTAACTTCATTGTCTGAGCGTGGTTTATAATTATGAGTGAATTAAAGAAAGAGTGGTATGTAGTTAATACCTATGCGGGTCATGAAAATCGGGTTAAGGAAAATTTATTGCGTCGGATTGATACAATGAATTTACATGATAATTTGTTTAGGATTGTAGTGGCTGAAGAGGAAGAGGTAACTTATAAAAATAAAAAAGCGATTAAGAAAACTAAAAACATTTTTCCAGGTTATTTATTTGTTGAGATGATTATGACTGATGAATCTTGGTATGTAGTTAGAAATACTCCGGGTGTTACAGGTTTTATTGGTTCTAGTGGTGGGGGTAAAAAGCCTTTTCCGGTTAGTGAAGAAGAGATGGAATCTATTTTAAGGCGCTTAGGTATTAGCGAGGCTAAAATTAATGTAGATTTTGGAGTAGGTGATTATGTGGTGATTAATACCGGTCCTTTTGTTACTAAGGAGGGCAAGGTAGAGGCTATGGATGATGATAGTCAGATGGCTACAGTTTTGATTGATTTATTTGGTCGAATTACTCCGGCAGAGATTAATTATGCTGAATTAAGCAAAATTGAAAATTAAAAAGAGTTTAGATATTGAATCTAAACTCTTTTTGTAGCGTGCCATATTTTGATTAATCTAATGGATAATTATTACCGACATAAACATTTGTTTGAGTTTCTATTATTGGTCTTTTGATTAATAGATTGTCTTTTGCCATTAAGTCTAACCATTGTTGAGTAGTTAATTGTGAGCGGATGGTTTTGTCTAGTTGTTTATAAGATTTTCCGCTAGTGTTTAACCATTTATTGATTTCTAAGTTACTTTTTTTGAACATAGATACTAATTTATCTTTAGTTAATTTTTGTGTTTTATAATTAAAGAAATTAGCTTGCGGAAAATGTTGGAGTGCTTTTTTTGTTGAGTTACAAGTGTTTATTCCATAAATTGTTATCATATTTTTACCTCGTTTTATTATATTATAACCTATGTTACAATATTATTATGAAGAAAATGATTTTGATTTGTTTTTGTTGGTTGTTTATATTTATTTTAGTATTAAATATTAATATTTTTAGTAAGGAGAAAAATATTAAATATATTGGTCCTAAAGTTATTGAGGTTAATGCTGGTCAAAAAATAGATTTAAATAGTTTAATTGTGTTTAGAGATAATAATAAAACTGTTTTTGCTTCTAAAATTATTGGTGATTATAATTTAATAATGGCTGGTGATTATTTTTTAAAAGCTCAATACTGCGATGGTAAAGATTGTATTAAAGTAACAGTTATTTTAAGAGTTAAAGATATTTTAGAGCATAAAGTTGTTAGCTATTTGAAAAATGTTCCCTTTGAAGAAAAAGTTGTTGAGAGCCAGTCTTTAAAAACGGGTATGGAAGTTATAGAACAACAAGGTGTTAATGGAGTTAATTTATTAAAAGCTAGCGCCTATTATGTTAATGGTATTAAGGTTGGTCAAAGTCCTTTTGTGGAAACTGAGTTGACTAAAGCTGTGGATCAAATTGTTGCTAGGGGCCAAATGTCGCATCGACAAGTTAAAAAAGAGGTTAGACGCGAGGCGATTCCTTTTAAAACTGTTTATCAAAATGATATTAATGTTGAATATGGTCAACAAAAAGAGATTGTTGCTGGTGAGGTTGGTTATATTGAAATTGTTGAAAATGTAACTTATGTAGATAATTATGAAGTAGAGAGAGTAGAGGTTAGTCGGAGTCAGGTTAAAGAACCTAAAACAAGGGTGATTGCTAGAAATAAAGATAATCAAAGTGTTGATCCGAAAAAAAATCGATTTTATGTTGCGGAAGTGGTGCCTTTTGAAAAAATTTCAATTAAAGATAGAAGCTTACCGTTAGGATATGAAGAAGTTAGACAGCCAGGTACGGAAGGATTAATGATTGTTGGCTTAATAAAGGATGATGAAGGCGAGTTGCTTGAATTTGAACGTTTTTTAAGTGTTGAGCCGATTAATGAGTTGATAGTTGTTGGTACTAAGGAAAATGTTAATAAGTTTAATTATCAATATCATAGTGATATATTGCCTTTTTATCAGTATTTTCAATTAAATAATAGATTGAAATCTGATGAATATTTAATAAAATATCCAGGAGTAGTTGGTTTTGTTGAACGCAAATATCAAATTAATTTAGTGAATGAACAAGAAGTTTCTCGCCAATTAATAGAGGAAAGATCTGATTTAGGATATGATCAGTTAGTTGAATATGGGGATATTGATCAAGATAATCGATTAGTGTTACTAGATTCGGTTTTTAATATTTCAGCTGTTGTGGATAAGCGCTGGTTTAAGGGCGATAATGTTGATTTATTAGTTACTTTAAATAGCGATAATGTGAGAGGTATATATGGTAATAGTTTTAATTTAAATTTTGTAGTTGATTCTAAAAAGGTTACTCTTAATTTCCCGGTAGAAATTAGAATTCCTCTTTTTACTGGTACAAATATTAATAATTTGGAATTGTATGATAATTCATCGATTTTGGGATTGAGTTTATTAGATTATAAAGTTGATAATAATGTATTAGTTACTAGGGTAATTAATCCTAGAAAGATTACGTTAGTTCATGTTCAAAATAAAGTTGAGAAAAAGCAGAAATTTAATATTAAAAAAAATGTTAATAATTTGGTGTATGAGCTTTTGGCGGTTTTTGGGGTTACTATTTTATTAATATTTAAAATCTTTATTTATTTTAAGAATAAAGATTAAGAATTACTTAAAGGTAACGCTTTTTTTAGGTTTAATATGAGTTAAAAGTTTTAAAAAATCAAAAAAAATGATAAATAAAAGATTTTGTGGTAAAATCAAAAAAAGATATAAAGGTGGTTACTATGAAAAATAAAATAACAAAGAGTTTATTGGCAGTAAGTGCAACAATTATAGGGGCTACTAGTTTGTCTAGCCTAGAGCCAGTAGTCATCAAGGCTAATGAATTAGAAGAGTCAAAACAAGCTGAAGAAAACAAAAAACAAGCTGAAAAAGAAGTTGGGCAAATTAAAGACAAAATAAAAAACGCTAAAGAAATAGTCGTTGATTCTAGTAAGCTAGCAGAAGATGCTAGTAAGATGATTGAAGAAATTAATCAAACATTAACTGAGTCTAGAGATGAAACAAAAAAAGAAGAAAACTCAAAGTTAATTGAATCTACTTCTAGTGAAATAACTAGCCAACAAGCCGAAAAGGAAACTCTTGAGGAAGCTTATAAGCAAGCTCAAGGGGAACTAGCAACAGCTGAGTCAGAATTAGAGACAGCATCAAATCAGCTTAGAGATTACACAAACAAACTAGAAGTAGCAACAGAGAACACAAAAAAGAAAGAGGAAGAAGTTAGAGAAGTAGAAAATGCAATTACAGAAGCTAATAATGAAAAGGAAACTAACAGGCAAGCTAAAGAGCAAGTTAAGAGTGCATTGGCTAGTGAAAAAGAGCGATTGACTGCTAATGAAGACAATAAAACGGCTGTATTGCAAGAGTTGGATGAGATTAAAAAGCGAATAACTATTGAAAGTCAAGAGTTGGTTAACAAACAACAAGCATACGAACAATCTGAAGAAAAATTGCGACTACTATTAGAAGAAATTAGAGCAGGTGAATCAGATTTACAAGTTGCTAAAGATCAGAAAGCAAGGATAGAAAATCAAGTTGAACAGGTGCAGCGTGTTTTAAATGAAAAAGAACAAATATTAAAAGAAAAAACAGCTTTATACGAAGCAACAAAAGACGAAGGGAAAAAGAACGAGTTAAAAGAGCAAGTCAGTCAACTAACAAGTCAAATAGTGCAAGCTGAAAAAGTCCTAGAGTCGGCTCAGCAAGCTAAAGAAGAAGCTCAAAGTAAACTCCAAGAGGTGAATGGTAAGATAGAGGCGGCTAAGTCTACAATTTCGGAAACGCAAGCCAGATTGACGACAATGCAAGATGAATTACAAACAAAGGTAGATATTCATTTTAATACGGTGCAAGAGTTAGAGCGTAAAAAGGAGGCTTTAAAAGAGGCTCGTGAGTCTGTAGTTAATGAACAAAATAAAGTAACTCAAATTGAAGAAGTTATTAATAATACTAATTTAAGTATTGATGAGAAGTTGGCTTTAATTGCTAAAAAACAAGAAGAGTTAATAAAGGCTGATGAAACCATTCAACAATATAAAGAAACATTAAAACAAGTACAAGCCCAATATGATAAACAAGGGATTGGTTTTTTTGAAGAGGTTAATCCTATATTAACTGAGAAATTGTTATATAATGATAATCTTTTTAATATTAGAGGGGAACAGAAAAAAGGGCGAGAATTTGTGCATGCTAACCAAGGGAGTGCATTCTTATTTGATAATATTAAACGCTCTTTGGAGTTTATTAAAGAAGGTAATCAATATAGACAAACAGATTATAATTTTAGAGGTAGAGAGGCTTTACGCGTAATAGATTCATTAATGATTAATAGTGCGTTGCATGCTAATATGAATTTATATGTACGCGAACACTTGTCTTCTAACGAGAATACAGGTAGCTCATTACCAGTGATGGATAATGATGGTCCAATGACAGATGATGGCAAGTTAGTGTTAAGTTTTGGAGAAAATTTAGCATGGCACAACGAGCGTGCATATGAGGGATGGGTCGTTTCAGAGCGCCAAGTGTATGATTGGTTTAAGGCTCGTCCAGACAAGAGTATTGATAACATAGAAGACAGAAAGCAGGCAGCCAAGGAGTTACAGTTACCGGATGAGAGATGGGTTCAAACAGGCCATTACACTAACTTACTGGATGAGGATTTTGTATATACTGGTTTTGGTCATGGTCAACGCAATGAAGACAATGATTTACGTATTAAAACATCAGAAGTACAACGTTTTGCTACTTTACTAACATTTCAAGACTCTACTAGAGTAAGTTCATATACACCAGATGAATACTTATATAGATTAAACACATACATTGATAATATTACTCAACGGCTTGAAAGAGCTAAGAATGAAGTTAAGAGTGCAGAGTTAGCTAAGGAAGCTCTTAATAATTTTATAAGTGCGACTCAAAAAGAGATTGAAGCTTTAAGAGGTCAAATAAGTAATAAAACGACTGAAAAAGAAGCTGTAGAGAGAGATATAGAATCATTAACTGAAACTGTTGAGCAGACACAGGCATTAGTGGAGCGTGCTAAGGAGCAAGAGCAGTTAGCTGAGCAGGCTATGGAAGCTGTACAACAAGAGGTTGATAGGATGACTTTAGAGTTTAGTGAAAAGTTGACTCAATTAGAAGCCTATCAAGAGGAAGTTGAGGAAGCTAATTCCACTTTAGCTAAAAAAGAGCAAGCTAAGATACAAGCTGAAAAACACTTGCAGGCTACTAAAGAGTCTAAAACTCGTTTAGAAGAAAATATTCAAAGATTGGAATCTGATGTTGCGAGAATTAGTGAAGAATATAAAGAAGCTGTTAAAGAAGCTGTTAAAGAAAAAGAAATAGCACAAGAAGAATATAATGATGTAACATCTAGCTTTGAGTTCATTCAAAATTCGATAGAAGAAATAGAGCAAAAAATACATTCATTACATGAGCAACAATCAGCTACTACTCGTGCTAGAGAAAACTTAGGAGCTAATATAAATGAAGCTCAAAGCCGATTAGAAAGTTTGCGTCAAGAGGAAGCTAGCAAGCAAGCAGTATACGATAATGCTGTTAAAAATACACAAAATTTACATTCAAATATTCAGCATTTAGAAAAGAATATTTCGGATTTAAATGGTATTATTCAATCTATCGAACACAAAATTCAAGAGAAACAAGTTGAATTAGGTCAATTACAAACTCAAAAAGAGGAGTTAGCACAGATTGAAAATGAAGTACGTTTAAAGAAGCAAGAAGTAGATACGTTGTTTGAAGAAAAAACTAACAAAAAGACAACTGCTTTAGCTAACTATCAGCAAGCAAGTGTAAACTTAGAACAAAAGACAAGCCGAATTCAAGAGTTAGAAGTGCGATTAAACATGTTACAAGAGCAAGCTAAGAAATTTAACCCAAAATATATCCAAGAACAAGAAGAAGCTTTAAACAAGCAACAAGATATATATAATAAAGCGGTTAAGGCTAAAGAGGATGCTGAAAAGTTATTAAAAGAATTAGTTGTAGATTTAGAACAAAAAGAAAAAGTGTTGGCTACAACGGTTGAAACTTTCGAAGAAAGCGAAAAGACTTATGAATCTAAGGATTATAATTTCTTAACGGATTATACTTTTATAGTTGAGAAACCTCAAGATAATAAAGAAGCACCAGTTGTCAATGAAGTAGCTAAGGAAACTGATAAAAGTACAAGACTTAATCAGAAAGTTGCCATCAACAAAGAACGAGCAACAACAACCCAAGATAACAAAGAAAATAAGCAATCAGAGAGCGCTTCTTTAGAAAACAGCGAAGCTAATACTTCATCAGAAATTAAAGAAACACTAGATAACAAGTCGGCTAATGCTTCTCAAACTGATCCTAAACAAAATAATATATTATTATTTGTGATATCTGCAGTTGTGATTGCTATTTCAGCTATTTTAGCAGGTATTGCTGTATTTATAAATAAGAAAAAATAATGTGTTAATAGTTAGGAAAAATGTCTTAAAAAAATTCAACATAAACGAAAATACATCTTTGTATTTTCGTTTTTTTATGACTTAACAATTTTTTGAATACATGATAAAAACCACTTAGGGCTTCTTGTTTATAAAAATGGAAGTTTTACAGAATGACGCCATTTATTACCACTATGATCAACAATATTTTTGGGACATTTTCTTTTACTAATTACAACAAAAAATAAAAAACAGCTTGCAATTGGTGCTAAAATATTATATCATATCAAAGCTACTGCATTGATACGCAAGGTTGTCGACACACTGGACGGCGTTGTCATGGCTAGTGAGAAGGTCGGGTTATTTGCGGGGAGCAGGTCTACATGGAGTAAGACATAGCAATATATAAAGGAGGTTTCCATGGCAAAAAATAGCATTAGAATACGTTTAAAAGCGTATGAACATCGGACTATTGATCAAGCTGCTATCAAAATTGTTGAAACAGCTAATAACCACGGTGCTGCTAAAGTTGTTGGTCCTGTACCTTTACCTACTGAAAAGCAGGTGGTTACAATACTAAGAGCGGTTCATAAATATAAGGATTCTCGTGAACAATTTGAGTTGCGTACTCATAAACGTTTGATCGAGATCATCAATCCTTCACCACAAACTATTGAAGCGATGAGTCGTTTAGATTTACCTAGTGGTGTTGATATTGAAATTAAGTTATAGGAGGTAGACATGAAAGGATTAATTGGTCGTAAATTAGGAATGACACAAGTCTTTTTAAGTGATGGCAAGTTGGTACCTGTTACTGTTGTCGAAGTGCTTCCTAATGTTGTGTTACAGAAGAAAACACTTGAAAATGATGGATATCGTGCTGTTCAATTAGGTGTGGAGGATAAACCGCAACGTTTAGCTACTAAACCTGAAATTGGGCACGCTAAAAAAGCAAATACTTCTCCTAAGAGATGTGTTCGTGAATTCCAATGTGATGAAATGTTGGATTTGGAATTAGGTGCTACAGTTACTGTTGATTTGTTTGAAGCTGGAGATCATGTAGATGTTTCTGGACGTTCTCGTGGTAAAGGTTTCATGGGCGCTATTTATCGTAACAATCAACATATCGGTCCTCGTTCACATGGTTCTGGTAGCCATAGAACACCTGGTTCTTTTGCGAATATGGGGATTAATGTGGCAGTAATTAAACCGGGTTTGACTAAAGCAGGTCAAGAAGGTTATAAAATGCGTACTAATCAAAATTTAGAAATCATTAGTGTTGATAGCGAAAGAAATTGCTTGTTAATTAAAGGTAACGTTCCTGGACCTAGAAAAGGTTTTGTTACTATTAGAACAACTACTAAATCAACTAAGAAGAGTGCAGCTGTTGAGTTATTGAATCGGGCTGCTAGTAAGGAGGAATAATCATGCCTAAGTTATCGGTATTGGATTTAAAGGGTAATGTTGTTTCTGACATCGAATTAAATGAAGCTGTGTTTGGGATTACGCCTCATAGACAAGCTATGTATGATATGATTGTTCTTCAACGTCATTCATTGCGTCAAGGAACTCATAAAGTTAAAAATCGTAGTGAAGTTTCTGGTGGTGGCCGTAAGCCTTGGCGTCAAAAAGGTACTGGTCGAGCTAGACAAGGATCAATTAGAGCTCCTCAATGGAGAGGAGGGGGTATTGTTTTTGGACCTACTCCTAGATCTTATGATATTAAGTTAAATCGTAAAGTTAGAAGATTGGCTTTGAGATCTATTTTGAGCCAAAAAGTTTTAGATAATGAAATGCTTGTTATCAAAAATACTGAATTAGAAACTAATAAAACAAAAGAAATGGTAGCTGTATTAAAAGCTTTGAATTGTGTAAATAAAACTGTTTTTGTTGTTAATGAAGCGGAAGATGCTTTAGATAATTTATGGTTGGCTGCACGCAATTTACAAAATGTTTTAATACTTTCGGTAGAAAAAGTAAATGTTTATGATGTGATGAATTGTGATCATGTAGTTTTCACTGAATCGGCTGCTAAATTAAGTGGGGAGGTCTTTGCTTAATGAAAAACGCTCGTGATATTATTTTATATCCGATTTATACTGAAAAATCGGTAGCGATTGGGCAAGAAGGACGTGTTGTTGTTTTTGCTGTTGATCGCCGTAGTAATAAAACTGCTATTAAATTAGCTGTTCAAACTATTTTTAATGTAAAAGTTGAAAAAGTTAATGTAATCAACTGTCGTCCTAAGAAAAAACGTGTTGGTAAATATGTTGGAACGACATCAGCGATTAAAAAGGCGATTGTTACATTAGCGCCAGGTCAAAAGATTGACGTCTTAGACTAATTAGGAGGATGTATGGCAATTAAAGTTTATAAACCGACGACTCCAGGACGCCGTGGCATGACTACTTTAGATAATTCGTTGTTGTCGCGTGTAAAACCTGAAAAATCGTTATTAGAGAAAAAACAAAAACATAGTGGTCGTAATAATACTGGTCGAATTACTACTCGCCATCAAGGTGGCGGTCATAAACAAAAATACCGTATTATAGATTTTAAACGTAATAAAGATAATGTAGTTGCTAGAGTTGCTACTATAGAATATGATCCAAATCGTTCTGCTAATATTTGTTTACTAAATTATTTGGATGGCGAAAAACGTTATATTTTAGCTCCTAAAGGTATCGAAGTTGGTATGGAAGTTGTTTCTGGTGTTGAAACTGATATTAAGATCGGTAATTCATTAGAATTAAGAAATATTCCTGAAGGTACTTTTGTACATAATGTTGAACTAAAACCTGGTAAAGGCGGCCAAATGGTTCGTTCTGCTGGTGCTAGTGCTCAAGTTTTGGGGATTGAAGAAAAATATGTTATTTTGAAATTGACTTCTGGTGAAGTTAGAAAAGTTTTAGGTACTTGTCGTGCTACAGTTGGAGAAGTTGGTAATCAAGATCATTCATTAGTTAACATCGGTAAAGCTGGTCGTACTCGTTGGTTAGGCGAAAGACCGACTGTTCGTGGTTCGGCTATGAATCCAAACGATCACCCGCATGGTGGTGGTGAAGG
>JAEWIH010000111.1 GCA_023387245.1 Bacillota bacterium
CATCAATTGAGTCAGAAGCAAAAGAAGATACTATAGAACCTGGAACTGAAACTTTAAGTTTAACAAATGATCCTAGAGAAGATGGTTTAGTCAAATCTAGGACAGAAGATACAACTACTGAAGAATCTTATAACAACTGATATAAGAGTGTTTATACACCAGTTAACACTGAAATTACAAGTGTTAGGTGTGGAAAATGATTGAAAAGATAATAGATGTTGGCGAAAAAAGGTCGCTTTTAAAGCGCAAGCTACAATCCCTAGGCTTTATAGGATAAAATTCAAGAGAGATATCTTTAAGAACTTAGCTAAATTAGAAAAATCATTCATTAATAAAAAGGATGGATTTAAAATTGCAGATTTTGAAATATTTGAAAATGTAGCTTATATTATGACCTATCATGCAGATAATACAATCCCTAATGACATTATTGATTGGTTAGAACAATTTGAGATGTTACCAGAAATCTTAACTTTATGGGGAGTTAATTTAGATACACAGATTTAATCTGAAAAAAGTTTAAAAAAGCTCAAGAGAAATGACAACTCCGTTATTTTTCTTAAGGTGTCTTGAGATATGGCTTTCTATTTATGAGTTAGATTTATTAACAATTTGAATGGTTATTGATATGTGGACTGAAAAAGGTAATGATACAGTTAAATATAAAAAAGTCGCAGGTCAAGGTGAGTTTGACAGATTTTAAATGATATAATAAAATAAAAATTTAGAGGTTAATATGATAAAAAGAATCCGGGATTTAATTAAAACAAATAAGGGAATAATACTACCATTGGTACTACTACCATATTTTGTTGAAATTTTAAATTATATATTTTCTGGAAATATAAATACTATATTCGATAAGTATAATAAAATTCCTATAAAGCTTACAAGTATATTTTCTGAATACAAGGATTATTACGCTGCTATTTTTGGTATTTTAGCAACAGTTTTAATATTTAATATCGAGCAACAGGATAAAGTAGGGGAAAGAAATAAGGAAAATGAAAAATTTAAGGAAAAGGAATTAGAAAATTATAGAAATTATTTTAGACCAACATTTTTAGTTAATTCAAATGAGATCAAATTAATCATGCAAAATAAAAATTTCTTTATTAAAGATATAAATTTACATATAAGTAAGAAAGGTGAATCCGATCAAAACAATCATTTAGAAGTTATGAGGGATGGCCAGTCTTTTGAAACAAATGAAAAAGGTGAAATATTTATTTCTGGTATTACAATGATTGGTGAAAAATTTATTTATGGTAACTTTTTAAGTGGTTTTGAAATATATAAAGTTCTTAAAGAGAAAAGAAGTGCTATTTTACCATCCATTTTTATCGACAATGATTCTGTAAAAGATAATATCCAAAAAAATTGGCTGGGTTACAATGATTATAATAATAATGAAGTAACAGATTTAGATCTAATATTTATGTATAAATCAGTAGCTTTTAGAGAAATTATGGATTTAAATATTTCAAAACATATAAAAAAACTTCTAGATGCAAATGACGTAGAAAATTTATTTAATTTAACTTTAGGTTCTATATCATTGAATAAAACAGAATTTAATGATGAAGTAAGAAAGAATATAATTAAAGAATTATTAGAAATCTTACGTGAAAACCTTTCTGAAATTGAGATTAATATCTTAGACTTAGATAGTAGAGAAATTGATTATATTAACAATAAAATAAAATCTGATAGTATTTACGAAAACAAAAATAATAATAATAATAATAATAATAATCTTGCGTTATTTTATGTTGTAAATGAATATATAAACTTTGAAAAATTTAGCATAGACAATATTATCTCAGTGTTCTTGGAATTATCTAAAAAATCTGTTTATAATAATAAGTTTTTAAGTAATATGTTAATACAATACAAAACAAGAATAATTGATCATATTCAAGAATAGAAAAATAAAAAAAGCACTTATAAATGTAGGCTCTTTTTAGTGTGCCAGGCATGGCATGGATTCGGTTGGGGATAAGATAGCCACAGGTAGTTATCACCAAGTATAGTGAACTACAAGCCGTTGATAGTGATGTCATGGCTGAAGGAAGTGGCGTAGCGCTTCTTTCGAGCGTATGATCAGAAACCTGATATAAGGCTAAATGGTGGATAAGATTGCAATTCAAATCGAAGTCCAAAAGGTAAACGTAAAACCAAGATAGTAAATTAGGGCGCTATGAAAGAAATAGGATTCATGAATTCCCCTGGGAGGTCTTATGGATAAGGAAGCCTAGTAAGCTTTAAAGCAACGATAGTACCCTCGGTCGAAAATGGTTTATCATTAGAAAACAGATGAAGTCATAGTAGGTAGAAATACTGAAGGACTGAAACGTTTATAGAGTGCAAATCACTATAAGCAATGTCTAGATAGTCTGAATATGAGGATAGCCTAGAACTATGGAACGTAACCATAGATGGTAAAGGTCATTGTGATGTTTCTGGACAGATTTACGAATAGAAGGAGGAGCAGCAAATGAGATTAATTGAAAGGATTATAATTCATCAGAACTTGTAAATAGCAATTAAAAAGGTCAAATAGAACAAAGGAGCAGCAGGAATAGAAAAAATGACAGCGCTAGAAATTTAAGAGTGGTTTAATCAATATCAAGAGGAAATTATCTATAAGATAATGAATAAACAGTATCGATCAATACCTGTAAGAGGAGTATATATTCCTAAATCAAATGGTAAGAAAAGACTCCTAGAGATTCTGGTAGTAGCAAACAAGGTCATCAAGCAGGCGATAGCTAAGGTGTTATCATAAATTTATGATAATAGATTCAGTGAACACAGTTTTAGATTTAGATCAAACAGGAGTGCACATCATGCCATCATGCGAACACTGGATTGCTTGAATGAGGGATATGAATAAATCATCGATTTAGATATAGAGGCATACCTTGATACGGTAAATCATGATAAATTAATTTCAATACTTAAAATAGCATGTAAATAACTCGACAACACTGCACTTGATTCATAAGTTCCTGCAGGAAGGAATTATGGAAAATGTTTTTGTCAAAGCAAGTACCATAGGAATGCCTCAGGGAGGACCACTAAGTCCTATTCTATCTAATATTTATTTAGATAAGTTTGATAAGGAATTAGAAGCAAGGGGACTATGCTTTGTGAGATACGCAGATGATAGTAATATCTTCGTTAAGAGTGAAATGGCAGCGAATCGAGTGATGAGGTCAGTTACATCATGGCTAGAGAGAAAATTATATCTAAAGATTAGCGCCACTAAAACAAAGGTAGTAAGACCAACGAATAGTAATTTTCTAGGTTTCACATACTGGAAGGGATCTTCAAAATGGGAGTGTAGGCCTACAAAGAAAAGTAAGAAAAGCCTATATG
>JAEWIH010000072.1 GCA_023387245.1 Bacillota bacterium
GAGTAAATAGAGTGTATTCTACTAAAAATATGAAGTACGGGAAATTATACAAAATTAAAAATGAAACTTTATCAGAAGCTCAAATAGAAAATTTACCCGAAAATTGTATAATTGATAATTTTAATAAATTAACTATCGATGATATTGATAAAGAGTTTTACATAAACTTAGCTAGAAAAAGATTAAACGCTTTTCTAGGAAATGATGAATTAATAAAGAAAGGAAAAAATAAAAAAAAAATGGCAACAAAATCAACAATTGAGAAAACAACTGATATGAATGTATATCAAAAATTAATTAAAGCAAGAGATATGTTTTTAAATTCCAATATTCAGAAAACAGGCAAAAATATGCATTTATCGTTTAAATATTTTGAACTAGATGACATAGTACCTAATGCCACACGTATTTTCAATGATATTGGATTGATAGGTATCGTTAATTTTACAAATGATACGGCCACAATGAATATTATCAATACTAATGATAAAGAAGATTTAATATCATTTACAACACCTTTTAATCAAATACAACCTATTATTTCTAATACTGGAAAAGTAGCAACAAATGAAATGCAAGCATTAGGCTCGTCAATTACATATATGCGTAGATATTTGTATATGTTAGCATTAGATATTTGTGAAAGTGATACGATAGATGCTAATTTAGGTGCGGATGATAATAATCAGGTAAAAAATACGGTTTCTAAAAAACCATTAACTAATGATGCTAGACAAGACATTAAAACATCAATTACTGATGTTAAATCTAATGCTACTGAATTACAAATTAATGCATTGAAAATAGCACTTAAAAAATTAAAAGATAGTCAACCTGATAAAGAAGAAGTTATTCAGAATTTAGCTATTAAAACAGAGGGATTTACGAAAATTACAAAAGAAGATTGCGAAACCCTTATTAAAAAAATTAATGGAATGTTAAAACCACAAGAGATTATTTAGAATGACGGTTGGATAATTGATAAAAATGTTTTGTGAGGATTTAGAGTTAGAAGTGTATGTTATCGATGAGTATGCAACCGGTGTATTTATATATTTAAAGGAGAAGGAATAATATGAGAGATATTAAATGGTGTGATAATAAAATTCAAATAGAAGTACCTAAAAAATGCAAAAAAATAACTGGTACTAGATTTGCTACAATCATGGGATTAAATCCATGGTCAACAGAATTTGAATGTTGGTGTGATATTACAAACACATACAAAGAACCTTTTGAGGATACAATTTATACTATAGCGGGTAAAACAATTGAACCGAAACAGGCTGATTATATTCGAGAATGTTACGGTATAAATTTAATTTCACCCGAAAATAAATATGGTAAAGATTATTTTACAAAAACAAGAGGTGATTTCTTTCCGGATAATGAAATATTAGGTGGAATGTGGGATTATTTAGGGACAAATGAAGAAGGTATTGTTGATGCCGTATTTGAAATGAAAACTACTAAACGAGTAGAAGATTGGAAAGATGATGTACCACCTTATTATTCTTTACAAGCGGCTTTATATGCTTATTTGCTCGATATAGATAAAGTTGTAGTGGTAGTTTCTTTCTTAGAAGAAAATGACTATAATCAACCGGATAAATTTATTCCTAGTATAGAGAATACAGTAACATATGAATTTAAGGTTTCCGAAAAATATCCTAATTTCTTCGAATATATACGCTATGCTGAAAATTGGTATATACAACATGTTTATACTGGGCTTTCACCTATGTTTGATGATAAGAGAGATGAAGAAATATTAAAGGTATTGAAAACTAATTCATTAGCGCCAGATGCTGATATAAAAGAAATTATTGAAGAAGCAGAATTGCTCAAATATGAACTAGATGAACATTCTAATTTAGTTATTGATAAAGAAAAAAGATATAAGAATTTAACAGATCGAATAAAAGAATACGCGATGTCTAAGTTTAGAGAAAACGATAAAAAAGTTGAATTAATGGGGTCAAAATTTGTATGGAATGTATCGAAATCAAATTCGAGCGTAATTAACAAAAAACAATTAGAACAAGATGGATTATTAGAAAAATATTCAACTATAAATACTATTTATAAATTAACAAGTAAGGGAGTAACTACAAATGAGTAATACAATAAATATAAAAACTAGATACACATTAATTCCGGAGGGCCGTTATATATTTAGAATTTATGATGTTGAATATGAGCCTGAATTTGGAAAAATCGTAATTAAGTTAATTAATAACAAAGGTCAGATACATTTGGAACGATTTTTCATATTAACTAAAGATAATGAACCAAACGATAACGCAATAAATGCTTTTGCCTATTTTGCTAAAACAGCAATAAATGATTTTAAATTAGAAGATATTGATCCTAAAGTATTAATAGATAAATATATTTCGGCAACCGTTTCTCACTACATTGTTGAACCCAATGATATTAATAATTATGAAAAACCAGTTACTTATATGAAGTTAAAGGATCTGGAATATGCAGAAGGATTTGATCCAGATAGTAATCCTGTAGATAAAGCGTTGAATTTTGGTAAAAATAATAAAGTTAAAAAAGAAGAATCATCAGCAAATATGAAAAAAGGTTTAGATTTGGATGAATTATTAGGGTGATTAAAATGGAAATAAAACATACTAATGGAATTGTAAATTGCCTATATAAAAGTGGTAGTAGTTTTGTAAAAACAAAGTTATCAATTGAATATGTCAGGATGATATTACGAAATGGTGAAATTACTGATTCAGATAGGGAAGATTATCCAATATGTATTGATAACGAATGGTATTTTGAATCTGAAATTCCTTTAGAGGAAGTTAAATCAACATTAACTAAGCGTAATAAAAGGAGAAAAAATGCCTAAATATTACTATTCAACTTATGCTAATCATTGCTTTCGATTTTATTTTAGATATGATCGGCCTAAAAATAATAGTGAAGTTAGTTATAGAAACTGGATAACATGTGATAATGTTGTTTCTAATTATAAAGATGAAATTAAAGAAATATTAAAATACTTATACATTAATTATAACGATATTAATAGTGTAATTGTAAATACTATTGCCAGTAAATTTAAAATCAAACCTCAAACCTTATGGGCATTAATAAATGAATGTACTAGAACCTTTGCCGAATTAAGAGGATTGATATGAATTTATATAATCAGTATTTTAAAAATATTCCTAATGAATTAAAAGAATTAAATCAATGGGTATGTGCTTCTAAAAAATCAAAATTACCAATGTATGCACTAAGTAATAAACCATCTTCTGTAATTAATAATAAATTATGGTCTGATTTTAATTCAGCGATGAATGCAATTAAAAATAATAAATATGATTATTTAGGATTTGTTTTTAATAATAATGGAATAGTAGGTATAGATATTGATGTAGCTACAGATGAATATGGTTTACTTAATACAATGGCAGCTCATATTATAAAAATTTGTAAGAGTTACACGGAATTATCACGGAGTGGAAAAGGAATACATATTTTGCTCCGTGGTAAATTACCATTTGATGGTAGAAACAATCTAAAGACGATGGAGATATACCAAAACGGACGTTATTTTATCTTAACAGGTAAATGTATAGGATATACTAAAATCATTGAAAATCAGCAAGCGATTGATTATATAATCGATAATTATTTTGATGATACTAGGCAAAATAAGGAAAGTAAAGATATTAATTTAAACAAAATATATAAGATAGATTATAAAGTGGATAATTACGATGATAACGTTAGAATTAAATTTATATATCCTGAAATTGAAGATGGAACGAGAAATATTAGTTTAACTTCATTAGCAGGTAGTTTACATGGAATTGGTTATAATAAAAAACAAATTAAAGAAATCTTAGCTAATGTAAATAAACAAAAATGTAAACCGCCTCTACCTATTTCCGAGATTAACACAATAGTTAATAGTGTAACAAAATATATACGATAGGAGAGTTAATATGAAACCTGAATATTATGAATTTCGAGATGGTAGGACACTAGTTGATGATCCTAATGTAGATAAAATGTATATAATTGTCAAAGAAGCACCAGAACAAAGTAGAAATGATGGAACTGGTTATGAATGGTCAGAATTAGGTTTATCCAGGTTATTCGGTAAAGTTTTTAGAGAGAATTGTAGATATTGCCCAGCATATAAATCGTGGTTTGTATATACCGGTGGTGTATGGAAACAAGATGTCGATAATGTATTAATATCCGGGCAAATAAAATTATTCATAAGATTGTTAGCCCTATATTGTAGTGAAATTGAAGATCCCGTTGTATCAAAAAAATATAGTGAGTTTATTAATAAATTTAATAATCGTAACTATAGAGATAAATTAATGAAAGATTCTATGGAAGAATTGTTAATTAATTCGGAAGATTTTGATTCAAATCCTTATTTGATAAATTGTCAAAATGGAACATACAATTTGAAAGATAGTACATTTTATGAACATGATCCTAAAGATTTAATAACAATGCAAACTAATTTTAAACATACCGTAAATAGATACGTAACCAGTGAGCGTTGGTTAAATTTTATAGATGAAATTACAGAAGGAGATAATGAAAAAGCTGAATATTTACAAAAGGCATTAGGATATTCAATATTTGGTGTTAACACGGAAGAATGCATGTTTTTACTACATGGTAAAACTACTCGTAATGGAAAGAGTACATTATTAAATACTATTGAATATATGTTGGGTGATTATTCAAAAGTTGCCCCAGTTGGAATAATATGTAAAAATAGTAAAAAACGTGATGTAGAATCGGCT
>JAEWIH010000087.1 GCA_023387245.1 Bacillota bacterium
AAATTCATGAATTAGCGGATGAAATTCAATCTAAATTCCTAAACATCAAACAATTAAATAAAGAAATGAAACAAATTGGAACATTAATGAAAGAGGCGAAAATTAACGAACTAATGGAATATGCTAAAAAATGAATAAATTAGGAAAACAAATTGAAAAAATTGGTAACGAAATTGAAGACTTAAGTGATGATTTTGATATAAATAATATTAATTTAACTTTATATCCAATTGAAGAAGATGAATAATAATTTTTTTAATTTAATAATCAACAAATTAATTATTGAACTTGTTGATGTCAAAAACTAGCTATACACTTCATCATTAATAAAAGTACTTAACTTGATTATTATTGCTTTTTTTGATAAAGTATCATCAGGAGGAAAAAACATGAAAAATACAAAAGTTGTATACTGGTCAGGAACTGGTAATACTGAAAAAATGGCTCAAGAATTTGCTAGTGCTTTAGGTGTAGATGCTATTTTTGTTAATGATATTAGCGCAAGCGAAGCTAGTGAAGCAGAAGTTTTAGTTTTAGGTTGTCCAGCAATGGGTGCTGAAGAATTAGAAACTGGCGAATTCGAACCATTCTATAATGACTTAGATTTAGATGGTAAAAAAGTTGTTTTATTTGGTAGCTATGACTGGGGCGATGGTTCTTGGTTAGACATTTGGAAAGAAAATGCGCAAGGACGTGGTGCAGAAGTATTAGCTACAATTAAAGCTAATCTTGATCCAAGTGATGAAGCATTTGGTGAAATTAACGAAGTTGCTGATCAAATAGCTAGTTTATAATAAATTCTAAAAGTTATCATTAATTATGATAACTTTTTTTATGTTATAATAAACCTATGAAAAATTTAATACCTACACATTATTTACAAGTTGACGACATTCATACTTTAGCATTGTATCAAAAAGGAAATAGCGAAAAAGAGCCTGTAATTATTTGTCATGGTGGACCTGGAGGCTGTATTTCTGAATCTTCATTTAGTATGTTCGATTTATATCAGTTTAATTTAATTGCTTTCGATCAAAGAGGTTGTGGACAATCAAAACCATTTGCTACAACAAAAAACAATACTTTGCCAGATTTAGTTGAAGATATTGAAAAAATTCGTCAATTTTTTAAACTCGATAAAATAAATTTATATGGTGGTTCTTTTGGTACTACTTTAGCACTATCCTATGCTATTAAATATCCTCAATACGTAAAAACTATTGTGTTAAGAGGAGTATTTTTAGGTAGAAAAGAAGATATAGATTGGCTATATCAGTCAGGAGCGAATCAATTTTTTTATGAAAGCTTCCAAATTTATAAAAACTTTATTCCGAAAAATCAACAACACGATTTATTAGGAGCTTATTATAAAATATTTATTTCAAATAATGAATCCAAAAAAGAAAAAGCCTACCAAATTTGGTACAATTGGGAAAAAAGTGCCACGAAATTATATCCATCAACTCTAGACTACACAACCAAAACAACAACAAGTCAAAAATCTTTAGCCTTATTAGAAGCTCATTATTTTTATCATAAACTATGGTGGGATGATGATAATTATATTTTAAATAATATTCACGTTCTTAAAAATCATAAAATTGTCATCATTCACGGTTTATATGACATCGATTGTTTACCAATAAATGCTCATTTATTAGCACAACAATTAAATAATTACGATTTATATTTACCAATAGCCGGTCATGGTGCCAATGATTTAGACTATAATAAAGCTCTAATTGTCGGAGCTAAACAAATATTAATTCCAGGTAAATTTTATCACTTATATATTAATAAAAATCAATATCAAAAAATTAATAATTCCTATAAATCTAAAACAGATTATGCAATTAAAGATACTTTGATTTTTCATAATAAAGACACTTTAGAAATTAAACGGTTTTTAATAACTAATAAAAAACATATAAATGGCTATTATGTATATGATTTATCAATTATTAAATATTGATAAATCAAAAAAACATTCATTTTTGTTTTATAATTGTTTCTATATAGAAAAGGATTAATAATATGTATACTACAACACTTAAACAACTAGCTAAAGATTGTAATGGACAATTAATTAATTATTATGCTGATCAAACTATTTCTGGTATTTCGACTAATTCTAAAGAGATGAATAATTGTCAAATTTTTATTCCTTTAGTTGGTGGTCGTTTTAATGGCCATGATTATGTTTTAGAAGCATTTAAAAATCAAGCCTTTGTTGCTTTACATAATAAAAATATTCCTCATGATCATATAAAAAGCCCTTTAATTTTAGTAGATGATACAACAAAAGCGCTAGGCTTAATAGCTAAAGCCTATATTAAAAGAATTAATTGCGCAATAATTGCGATTACTGGCTCTAATGGTAAAACTAGTACTAAAGATATTTTATTTCAAATACTTAGTCCTTATTTTAAATGTTACAAAACTCCAGGAAATAGAAATAATGAGATCGGTTTACCATTGGCCATTTTAGAAATGGATACTAATGTTCAAATTGCGATTTTAGAAATGGGTATGAGTAGTTTAAATGAAATTGATTATCTTACTTCAATCGCTACTCCCGATCTAGCCATTATTACTAACATTGGTAATGCTCATCTTAATGATTTAGGCAATTTAGAAAATATTGCCAGAGCTAAATTAGAAATTTTAAATCATACTACTAATACTACACCAATTATTTTAAATGGTGATAACCCGCTATTATTACAATTGTTTAAACAAATGAATTATCCTAATCCTTATTTAACTTATGGATTTAGACAAAATAATGATTATGTAATTTCAAATGTTGGCCATTTTATTGATCAAACAGTATTTTCTATTGATCCATTAACACCTACACCAATCCATACCAACTTATTAGGTAGCCACCAAGCCGCTAATATTTCAGCTGCCTTATTAGCTGCTAGTCATTATGTCGATGATTTAAATGGACTAGTAAATCAACTTAAAAATCTTAATTTAACTAAACAAAGAAATGAAATTTTTAAATTAAAACAAGCAATAATTATTGATGATAGTTATAAATCTAATCCTGAAAGTTTAGAATCGGCTTTATATTTATTACATCAATATCAAAATCCCGGTATGAAAATTGCGATTTTGGGAGATATGCTTGATTTAGGAATTGATGAAATTGCTTTTCATCAAAAAATATCAGTATTAATTGATAAACTAAAAATTGATCGACTATATACTTATGGTAATCTTAGTCAACATTTTCATGATTTTAATCAAGTAGTTGGTCAACATTTTGATAATAAAGAAGCTTTGCTTCAAGCCATTAAACCTTGGTTAAATCAAAGTAGCACTATTTTATTTAAAGCTGCTCATGCACTAGCATTTGATCAATTAATTAGTCAACTTAAAACTAATATTACTAAACCAAGTGTTGCTTTAGTATGTGGTGGTAAGGGCAGTGAATATAGCGTTTCTTTGTCTTCAATGAAAAGTATATTAGAAAACTTTCCAAATGATTTATTTGATTATCATCTTATTGTTATTGGTCAAAATAAATGCTGGTATTATACAGATGCTTCTGGTCAACAATTAGTGGATGACACGTGGCAAGAGCTTGCTTCTACTGAACCAATTTCATTATCTGGAGAAAATAAAACTATTATTTTAAATAAATCTAAACGCGAAATTAAAATCGATTGCGCATTTATTATGTGCCATGGTAAATATGGGGAAGATGGTATTTTACAACAAGTATTTAATAATGC
>JAEWIH010000119.1 GCA_023387245.1 Bacillota bacterium
TATAATAATCTATGCAGATGCTAAACTGATTGGTCAAGTTTTACTTAATTTGATTGATAATGCCGTAAAACATACAAACAAAAACGAAAAAATCACACTATCCGTATACGAAAAAGACAATAAAGCAATTTTTTCTATTAGAGATTATGGATGTGGAATAAACGAAAAAGATATAGATAATATCTTTGAATTTTTTTATATTGGCGATAAAAATAAAGAGAATTCAAATAAATCTCTTGGCCTTGGACTTAGCATCTGTAAAAGTATTATTCAGTTACATAATGGCGAAATAAGTGCAAAAAATACTGATCAAGGTGCAGAGTTTAGCTTCTCACTAGAAATAGGAGGGAAAGATGAGTGATTATTTAGCGCATATCCTAGTTGTAGAAGATGATAAAAAGATTAGAAATTTTGTCACTTATACATTGGAAAAAGAAAGTTTTAAAGTATCTATTGCTGAGTCTTTAAATCAAGCAATGGATATTTTGATATATGATCCTATAGACCTACTAATATTAGACTTAGGTCTGCCCGATGGAGATGGTAAAGATTTAATAAAAAAGATTAGAGAATGGTCTGATATACCAATAATAATTCTATCTGCAAGAGATTGTGAAAAAGAAAAGGTTACAGCTTTAGATATGGGTGCAGATGATTATCTTACCAAGCCTTTCTTTACTTCCGAACTTATGGCTAGAATCCGTGTTGCTCTTAGACATAGATTTTCATCCAAAAAGGAAGGAAGAAAAATTATTTATAACGTAAGAGATCTAGAACTTAAATTAGATGCTCATACTGTGAAAATTCGTGGTGAAGAAATCCACCTCTCACCTTTGGAGTTTAATCTGCTTAGCTTATTATTTAAGCATCAAGGAAAAGTTTTAACAACTAAAACAATAATGAAGAACATTTATGGCGATGAATATATAACCGATACAAGATCTCTTAGAACACTTATGTCATCACTAAGAAGAAAAATCGAAAAAGAACCATCAAAGCCAGAATATATATTGACAGAAGTTGGTGTTGGATATAAATTAATAAATTAACTGAATTTATTCCCTATTAATGGAAGTTATTTGTTAAAGATAATGACATTTGCGACTAAAATATTTTAGTCGCTTTTTATATATAAATATAATAAAAATCGTAGTTGCAATAATTCATTCTTCATCATTTATGGCTATTCTCACACAATTCTAACATCTTAGCCTTAAAATCTCACACCAAACTAACCAAAAAAGTATTACTATTAGTATACATAAATATGACTTTCAGGAGAAAATATGAATAGTAAAAATATTATAATAATTGGCTGTGGTAGACTAGGGGCTAATATAGCTAATATCATGTATGATGAAGGAAATGATGTGACAGTAATTGATAAGGATTCAAACTCATTTAGAAAACTATCATTATCATTTGGAGGGGAACTTGTTGAAGCTGATGCCCTAGACACAAATGTCTATGGAGAATTAAAGATAAAAAATGACGATATCTTCATAATAGTCACAAATAAAGATAATACAAATATTATGGTTTCACAAATGTTAAAAAATATATATTCAGTTAAAAATATAATCTGTAGACTATACGATATTGATAAGGCTTGTGTATATGATGAACTCGGGATTAGTACGATATGCCCTACAGAGCTTGCGACAATCAAAATTAAAGAAATAATATAAGAGGGATCTATGAAAAGAATTATTATTGTTGGTGGTAAAAATAAAGCAAAAACACTTGCTGAATCATTGCAACTCAAAAATTATGAAATCAGTGTAATAAATAGCAATAAGGATGATGCGATTTTTTTAAGTGAAAATAAAAATATAAACGTCTTCTTAGGAGATGGTACTAAACCATACGTATTAGAAGATGCAAATTGTTATGGAGCTGATATAGTTATATCACTGATAGGTAATGACGAAGATAATCTAATTGTTTGTGAACTAGCAAAGAAAAAATTTAAGGTCAAAAGAACTATTGCCCTTCTAAGTGATGCAAAAAAAATAGACTTCTTCCACAAGATGGGAATAGATAAGGTTATATGCGCTGTATCAATGGTTTCTGAATTTATAAAACAGCAAGCATTACTTGATAGTATAACTCATACCATCCCAATAGCAGAAGGATCTGTAGAAGTTGTCGAAATACGTATTAACAAAGATGATAACGCTGTAGGAAAAAAGATATATCAACTAAATTTACCACATGATGTAATAATTGCATGTATATTAAGATCAGATACTACTATTATTCCGAGTGGAGATGATGTGATAAATCCTAATGATCTTCTTATTGTAATTGTAAAGGCCGATAATAAATTTGAAGTTATAAATTGTTTAAAAGGAGACCAACTATGAATATCAAGTTCAAATCATTTTATGGCAATTTCATGATTCTAGTTGGTTTAATCGTTGGATTTAGCCTAATTATAATACCTTTTTATAATGAATATGATTATTTTTTAGCTTTTTTCTTGCCAGCTTCTGGCTCAATTTTGCTTGGTATATTATTTAATATTTTTGATAAAGATAATAGGAATTTTAATACAAGCAGAATTAATATGATAAACGAAAGTTCAACTAAAGTTATATTCGCATGGATATATGGTTCCATTATAGCCGCATTACCTTTTATAATATGCAACATGCTGAATCCAATTCAGGCATTATTTGAGTCTGTAAGTGGTTTTACTACTACCGGTCTTTCTGTTGTTGACGTTACAATAGCTCCAAAAGTAATTTTATTCCATAGATCTTTTATGCAATATTGCGGAGGTCTTGGGTTTATAATGATGATGCTCTTGATATCGACAAATAAAAAATCTATGGAGTTATACCATGCCGAGGCTCATTCAGATAGATTACTTCCTCATCTTAAAAAGACGGCTAGAGTTATATTTTATATGTATGCCCTTTTTTTATTAATTGGTACGCTTGCATATATGTTTTTTGGTATGAATCTATTTGAAAGTATTTGCCACTGTATGTGTTCACTTTCAACCGGTGGTTTTTCAACAAGATTAAATAGTATTGGTGAGTATAATAGTATAGGGATTAGGCTTGTAACTGTCATATTAATGATTATTGGTACAACAAATTTTGCTGTCTTGCTATGTATAGTTAGAGGGAAATTTAATAAAGCTTTTAGGGTAAGTGAAATGAAATTTTTAGGATTTCTTTTGATTTTATTTGTCCCTATCGTTGGTTTTTCTCTTATGGCAACAAATAACTTAGGCTTTGTACATGCCATGTATGAATCTTTAGTGAATGTGAGTTCAGCAATTTCTACAACAGGATATTCAACAATGAATTTTGCTGATTGGTCTCAGTTTACTATCGGCGTAATAATTATTTTAATGATTATTGGTGGTGGTATTGGTTCTACTGCTGGTGGTTTAAAGTTAAGTCGTGTATATTTGTTATTTAGAATAATGCTTATAAATATCAAAAGACAACTAAGCCCTAGGCAGCGTATAAGTACTGAATATTATATGACTGTTAAGGGTAGAACTAAAATTGATGATGAGGTAAGAGAAAATACATGTGGATTTTTCTTAATATATATGTTTATATTTATTATCCTTTCTCTTATGGTATCAATTAGTGCTAACACAAATCTCACTAAAGCGATGTTTGAAATTTCTTCGGCACTTTCTACCGTGGGATTATCTATCGGTATCACAAATCCTAACACTGATATGTATACTTTGATCATAGAGATTATTGCCATGATTCTAGGTAGACTTGAAATATTCACTATTATTATCGCTTCTTCTTGTGCTTTAAGAAAAATTGGCAAGATTGGGCGTAGTTAGGTTATGGAAATGGGGGAGTGCTGCACTTCTTATGATTTTAAGAAACGCAGCACTTCTTTATGTATATGTTTAATTGTTATCTGGATCTTTACTTATGTTGTGGATTCTTCCTTGCTAGAACAACGGCTCTCAATTTTTAGGCATTCAACCTCAGACTCTAAATAAAGATTCTTTTTTGAAGATAATTTATCTTTTCTTTAAGTGGCATATTTTCATATTGTTTCGTATTTGTTTTTTCAAATTAAATAATAAACCGTCACTGAGTAAACCATATTCAATAGTTGTCCCCATTACAGATTGATTATCAACAATTACTTTATCTATGATTTCTATTTTTTGATTTCTTGTAAATTTAGACATAATAAAATGAACCTCCATTATTTGAGTGTCCAAATAACTGGGTTCATTTCAAAAAGATTGGTTTTGAATTTAAATATTATTATATGACTTTATGTTCTCATAACAAAAATTTTATCTAATTGGTGATCAATAATGATTCTTTTAGCATGGAAAGAAAATTTGTCATACTTAAGGATTTTAGCACCATGATATACTTCATTAAATAAGCAAATGATAGTATATTTATGGTTATTTATTGTTATAATATCGAACGCTTTACCAAAATTATCATTTAAAAGCTCTCCATTTTGATAAATATTAGCTTTTTTAAAAGAATTGATTTCCCCTAGACAAATAGAATTATTTCCATGATTATTAAAATGTGTTTTAGTAGTCAATCGTTTACTTAAATATTTTAAATTATATTGAGGAAGTTGTATTATGTAATAGAAGTTATTTAAGTGACTTCTAAAAATAAAAAGCTTATCTAAGGGAATATTTGTAAAAAGTGGTTGAAATTTAATAAAATTGCAAGTACTTAAGTATAAATAAATAAGAACTAGAAAAATAAGATTACTAAAACACCAAAAGT
>JAEWIH010000122.1 GCA_023387245.1 Bacillota bacterium
GTGTAACTATTTTGATTTTTGTTAAAAAGAAAGATAGTGATAATCCGTATAATTATTAAAAAACACTTCATTATGAAGTGTTTTTTAATAATTATACGGATTATCACTATCTTTCTTTTTAACAAAAATCAAAATAGTTACACCGACTATAACTAAACCAATACCAATCACCGTCGCAATTATTAATTGAGTGCCAGTTGATGGTAAAGGTTGTGATGTAGTTGAATCACTATCACCAACAACATAATCTATCCATTGAGTAGTAGTACTATTATCTGGATGCTTAATCATTAATCTAGTTCGACCTTTATGAGGATTGCTAGTATCAATCATTTCTAATAACTTAAAATCATACCCTGGATATTTTTGCTTTAAGTCTTCTAAATTAACAATACCATTTTTATCAACAGCAATCTCTGGAATATTTAATTTGTTTTTATTATCAGAAGCAGGAGTAGCTACAATAGGTTGACTAGCCTCTTGTTTTGAAACTATATCTTTATCCTTGTTATTATTTTCTACATTAGCACTTAATTTACTACTAGCTTCTTTATTAACTCTGTTTAAAGCATTATCTTCATTAACAGCAGCAGCTACATCTTTGCTTTTTGAATAATTATTATCTAAATGCTGCTTATTAGTAGAACTAGATTTTGGTAAAACTTCAGGTTTTTGATTTTTGGATAGCGACTTTAATAAATCATTATCATTACTATTTTCACTTGATTTATCCTTTTTAGTTTTTAAAGGAAATTTATTTCCGCTTGGAGTAATTAAAATATTATTATCGATTATACAATTAGGACAAAGACGCTTAATATCTTCAACATTATCAATCTGATCCAAATCCATTTGAATTTTAGAATATGGCACTTCAATAGTATCAACTAATTTATTATCATAATATACTTCAACTTCATAAATTCCTTTATTTGCATCTTTTGGTTGATCAGCAATTATTTTAAATTTTATACGATCGTCTTTAGTTAAATTTGAATTATTTAAATTTGGAATTTCTTGATTAATAATTGGTATTTCAGACAAATTCAATGATAGTCGATATATAGGTACTTCAATAATATGTTCATTAGTATTAGTAATTAATTTAGCGCGTAATATTTTTTGATCAAAATTACTATATTCATACTTATCAAGCCATTCTACACTATGACTACTATCTAAATTCAAAAATACTTCGTCAGTTTTTAGTGTCATAAAACTATATAAATGAGGCGGTTTAATTAATAAGTCCAAAATTTTAATTCTTAATTCTTTTTTTACTTCACTATCAGGATTACTAATCAATAATTCAACATTTTTATCACCACTTGTATCTAAATCAATATCATTTACTAATTTTATTTTTGTATTAGGTAATTTAGTTTCTAGTATATTATCCCAATTTATATTAAAATGCTTATAACTAACAATTTTTTTCAAATTAACTGGTTCTACTTTAATCGGTATATCTGTTTCCGAAATTAAAGCATCATTTTTATAAATACCAGCCCTAACCTTAATATCTCCTACTAAATCATATTTATAATCAGCTAAAGGTTTAACTATCATTCCTGGTTCTAAATTGGTTACTGCCTTAGCTAAACTAACATTAGAATTTTGATATACTTCTAATTTTCTAACATTAGGTATAAAACTATTTTGTTTATCTTCTCTATTTTCACTAAGATTATCCGGTTTTTTTGGTGTTGTTTCTACACTATTACGATTATTTTCACTATCATTGACTACACCAACATTATTAAAACCGCTATTTGAAGCTGGAATTTCAGCTTTATTAGTATCACCACTATTCAATATATCATTAATATATATTTTATATTGTGTACCATTAACTTCTAAATCTATTTCACCAAAGTCATTAGCTGAATTACGATTTAATAAATGTCTGATCGATAATTGAGGTTGTGATTGATATTGGCTAACTACCCACTGATTATCAACATTTTTACCAGAATTACCACTCAATAAATTAATATCACCATTAACAATTGTCATTTTAAAATCACTAATCATTGGCTGATCATTTTTTAGCAATAATTTAGTAATATGATTTTCTAAAAACTTCCCAATATCATCTTCTTCAATACCATCAATAAT
Organism: Bacillota bacterium; assembly: GCA_023387245.1. GTDB lineage: Bacteria > Bacillota_I > Bacilli_A > Erysipelotrichales > Erysipelotrichaceae > DUUI01. Next base: position 2,119 of record JAEWIH010000122.1, read on the forward strand.
TTCGGCATTATATGCTAGTTCACGAGCTTTAGTTTCACTATAAATATCAAAAAAGAAATAACTACCATCAATTTGTTTATAATAATGCTCTTCCCTTGTCTCTACACCACTAACATCAATTGGAATAACCATATCAATATCATTCTCAAATTTCTTAATATCAGCAATATGATCACCATGATAAATACCGATACTTCCTCTTTGAAATTGCCAGAAATTTGAAATAATATAAATAATATTTTTACCATTAGGATTTTTTCTAAAATCATTAACTACTTCAACAATTTCACTATTAGGAGCGCCACTATCTCTATTTTTCATTAGATTACTTTTTGTTCTATTGAAAGTATAATCTACATCTAAAAAGTTCATACTATCAGCAATCGGACCATCTAAAAATTTAACTGTACCAAGCGCAAATTGATTAAAACCAAATTTTAAACGATTTAAACTATCTAATTTATCTAATCTCGCAAAAGCATTTTTTAAATTATCTAGTTGTTTATCATAAGTATACTTTTGATTAAAACAAGATACATAACTACGTCCATACTTTTCATAACGTTCACTTGGATTAGATTCAAATTCAGAAGGAATACATTTAGTATCAAATCTCATCCTACCATTTGTATCATATAAAATAACAATATTAGCTCGTTCAAAAGTTTTTGTTGGCTTTGATACTACTTTAGTAATCATTTCTAATTGTTGATTATCGTTTAATAAAGTAGCTTCAATTTCAACATTACCCCAATCATACTCTTTTATAAATGTTTTAGTTGATAAAGCATTAATTTTAGGTACGGCAACAATACTAGTCAATAACACTAGAACTACAACAATCAATTTCTTCATCTTGTTTCTCCCTATCGTATAAATAATGTTGACAATCTTCAAATATACTAATATCTAAGTCATAAAAGCGTGCACAATAAAATTTAGATTTACCTTTAATCACATAATCTTTTAATGATAATTGATATTGATGTGGTAATTTTTCTATCCAATTTACAATTTGTTGTCTTAAATTTAATAAAATTTTTAAATAATGTTTTTGTAAATTATTCAAATTTTTAATAGATTCAAATTTAGAAATCTGACTATTAATACTTCTATACTGCAATAATAATTTTTTATTCATCATAGCCTCCTAATTTGTTATAGCCATTAAAAAATAAACATACTAAAAATTTAAAAAAATTAAAAAAAAAAATATGTTATTATCATTACGATAACAACATATTTTAAATAATTTTAATAACACAATGGTGGTTCCGGTCGGAATCGAACCAACGACACACGGATTTTCAGTCCGTTGCTCTACCGACTGAGCTACGGAACCATTGGTTGCGGGGGAAGGATTTGAACCAACGACCTCCGGGTTATGAGCCCGACGAGCTACCAGGCTGCTCTACCCCGCGATATATAAAGAACAATGGCGGAGGAACTGGGATTCGAACCCAGGCGCCACTTTCATGACCTACCGGTTTTCAAGACCGGACCCTTCAACCACTTGGGTATTCCTCCAAAAATGGTGGACCCTGTAGGACTCGAACCTACGACCGACCGGTTATGAGCCGGTAGCTCTAACCAACTGAGCTAAGGGTCCATATATGAGCCTAACAGACCAGCGATTAACTAACCTTAATTTTAGGCGAGTTACCTCTAAAATTATATCATATCAATTATAATATGTCTATAATAAAAATACTATTTGAAAAAAATAGACTAACATAGTAGTCATAAACTATAAATGGTAGCGGAGGTGGGACTCGAACCCACGACCTCACGGGTATGAACCGGGCGCTCTAGCCAACTAAGCTACCCCGCCATAAATTTAAATGGTCGGGATGACAGGATTCGAACCTGCGACCCCTTGATCCCAAATCAAGTGCACTACCAAGCTGTGCTACATCCCGACAAACAAATGGCGCGCCTAGTAGGACTTGAACCCGCAACCTTTTGATCCGTAGTCAAACGCTCTATCCAATTGAGCTATAGGCGCAAAAATAAAAAATAAATGGTGGGGATAAAGGGACTTGAACCCTTACGGTATTGCTACCAACGGATTTTAAGTCCGTTGCGTCTACCTATTCCGCCATATCCCCATTTTTCTTGGAGGTTCCTGTCGGATTCGAACCGACGGTCACAGAGTTGCAGTCTATTGCCTTACCACTTGGCTAAGGAACCAAAAATCTCTGTGCCTAACCATTATACAACATTCAAAATTTTTTGCAAGTTATTTTTATTATTTTATAATAGCCAGCTCATTAAATATATCAAATTTTTTAACAACCGTCAAGTACTACTAATAAATTTTAACTTTAAAAATTTGCTCATTTATATTTTAACATAAAAAAAAATTAAATTTTATAAAAATTGTTTAAAATTAATTCAATATTTAACATCATTATCTACTATGTTATAATGTGATAGCTAAGAAGGTAGGTATTATGGCATATATATTTAAATCCGATATTGACAAAAATGAATATGAACAATTTGTCTCTTCTCACAACCAACACAGTTTATTACAATCATATAACTGGAGTCTTATTAAAAATAATTGGCAACACAAGTATATAGGAGTTTATGAAAATCAAACATTAGTCGCAACTGCTTTAATTTTAATAAAACAACTACCACTAAAACAAAAATTCGCCTATATTCCTAAAGGCCCTATTTTAGACTACACTAATCAAAAACTAACTATATTTATATTTAAACAACTTAAAAAATTAGCCAAACTAGAAAAATGGATTTTTATTAGAATAATGCCAAATTTAACAAAACAATATACATATCAAAATCAAATATTCGATAATGAAGAGATACCTAAAATTATCGAAAATCTAAATTTATGTAGTTTAAAATTTCTAGGTGATCATAAAAATATGCACGATGGATTTTCTCCTCAATATGAAGCAATAACCCATATTAATAATCAAATTTTAGAATCATTGCCTGGACAAACAACTAAATTTTATAATCAGGCTATTAAAAGAGGAGTAGAATTTGAGTTATATAAAGAGCAAGCATTAGACGACTTCATGGATTTAATTAATAGTACCGAAAATAAAAAACAAATTAATCTAAGAGATCAACAATATTTTAAAAAACTTTTAAACTCATATCCAAATTCCCTAATTGCTTTGGCATCAATTTATCCAAAAAAACAAATTGATATTATTCAAAGACAAATTGATGATTTAATTAAACAAGCTAATGTAATTAAAGAAAGACAACCTAAAAAATATAATTCACTACAGGAACAAATAAAATCTTTACAAAAAACTTTAGATACATATATACCTTTAAAAAATCAAGAAAAAGTCATATTATATGGAGTATTATTTATTATTTATGGCTCAACTATTGAACTATTATATGCCGGAACTAATTTTAATGCCCAAGGCTTTAATGCTCATTATTTTACATTCTATAATTTATTAAAAATGGCTAAAGATAACAATTTAAAATATATGAATATGGGTGGGGTTGCTAATTCGCTAGATGATGGCCTATCATTATTCAAATCTAAATTCAACCCTCATTTTCATAAATATTTAGGAGAATGTGATTTAATAAACTCGCCTAAATATCACCTATTTACTTTAGCCTGGAAACTAAGAAAAATCATAAAAAAACATTAACCTATAAATGTCAATATAAAAATGCACATTTTTGATCATATAAATATGTACAATTCACTT
>JAEWIH010000066.1 GCA_023387245.1 Bacillota bacterium
CCTTTATTTAAGGAATTTAGACGAATATTTTTATCTAAAGACTTATCGATAAAAAAATTACTAATTTCACCAGTACAAACATTTCTTACTAAAATAATTTGACCATAGAAAGGATCTTTTTGTTTAATATCGTATTTATTTTTAAATAATGTTAAACTTTCGCCATATATCCCATAATCATTTATTATATCTACATCTCCATCTAAATAGCCTTGATTATCTATGCCACAACTACTTAAATAATCAATATAATTACTATTATTTTTTTTATCAAACATAAAAAAATAAATACTAAAAATAAATACAATAAAAAGTATAAGAACAATTATTTTCTTATACTCCTTATAAGTTGAATTTTTAGCAGGTACATATTTAATTTTCATAATTAGAAGTCTAAATTTTTAACTGTTCTAGCAAAAGGAATTACATCACGAATGTTATTCATACCACTTAGATACATTAAAAATCTCTCGAAACCTAATCCAAAACCACCATGCATGCATCCACCATATTTACGCAAATCTAAATACCATTCCAAGGACTGTTCATCTATGTTAAATTCTGCCATTTTTTGTTTTAAAATATCATATCTTTCTTCACGTTGTGAGCCACCAACTAATTCACCAACTGCTGGTACTAATAAATCACATGCGGCTACTGTTTTATTATCATCATTTTCGCGCATATAAAACGCCTTTAATTCACGCGGATAATCTGTAACAAAAACCGGACCACCTACCACTTTTTCACAAATGTAACGCTCATGTTCACTAGCTAAATCACATCCCCAATATACTGGGAATTCAAACTGTTGATCAGCTTTTAATAATTCGTCTATAACTTGAGTATATGACATTCTAACAAAATCTGATTTTAATACATGATTTAGTCTTTCTAATAAAGTATTATCAATTCTTTCATTAAAAAATTCCATTTCACAAGGGCAATTTTCTAATACGTATTCGATACAATATTTAATCATATCTTCAATTAAAACAATAACATCATTCAAATCAGCAAAAGCTATTTCCGGTTCAATCATCCAAAATTCAGAAGCGTGTCTAGTAGTATTAGAACGTTCGGCTCTAAAAGTTGGTCCAAAAGTATAAACATCTCTAAATGCTAGAGCATATGCTTCTGCTTGTAATTGACCAGTAACACTTAATAAAGCATGCTTACCAAAAAAATCTTTATCATATTCACCATCTTTGCGCGTAGTTACAGTAAAGGGTTGAGAGCCACCTTCAGCATCATTACAAGTAATAATTGGTGAATGAACATAAACGAAACCTTGATTTTGAAAAAATTCATGAATGGCCATACTTAATACAGATCTTAGTCTAAAAACTGCCATAAAAGTATTAGTACGTGGTCTTAAGTGCGAAATTTCTCTTAAGTATTCAAAACTATGACGCTTCTTTTGTAATGGATAGCTACTATCACATTCGCCTTCTAAAATAACTTCACTAACAATACATTCAAATGGTTGTTTATTACCTGGAGTAGGTTTTAGGGCGCCTTTAATCGTTAATGCACAACCTACACCATATTTAGATACTGTTTCAAAATCTTTTAAATTATTGTCATAAACACATTGTAAATTTTTAAAATAGGTTCCATCATTTATTTCGATAAAACCGATATTTTTAGAACAACGATTAGTTCTAACCCAACCAGATAATTCAATATCTTGATAATTTTCCCATTCCAAATCACTAGCAGTTACTAATTCATAACATTCTCTAATTGTAACTAAACTACTCATAACTCCTCCTAAATATTATTTGCTTGGAATACTATTTCTTGAATAGCACCAACAACATCGATTTGTTTTAAAATAGTATCTTTATTTACTTTAATATGTTCGTTAGAAAAATCGATAATTCCACTAACTCCACATTCTACCAATTGATCAACGACTATTTGAGCATCATGACTAACACAAACAATCGCTACTCGACATTGAGGAGGAATTTTTTCTTTTAATTGAGATAAATGATAAACAGGAACACCATTAATCATCCCACATTTATTTTCATCATAATCAAATCCACAAACTATTTTACCAACTACTTGAGTCCAACGATTATAGTTCAATAATGCTTTTCCTAAATTACCAACACCTACAATAATAATATCTTCTTGATACGATACACCAAGTAACATATTAAAAGTCTCAATTACACTCGCTACATCATAACCATATCCTTGTTTACCTAAACTACCTATAAAACTAAAATCTCGTCTAATGGTAGTAGCTTGAATATCAGTCATATCAGCTAATTGTGAAGAAAGAACTCGAGTAACTCCATTTTCATTTAACATTCTTAATGCTTTTAAATATATCGGATAACGCTTTAATGTCGATTTCGGTACAACAATTTTATCTTTTTTCATAAATCCTCCATACTTTTATATAACTAATTCACATTATATCACAAATATAATTTAATTGTTAGATAAACTTAAATTTGAACAAGCACTTAAATCTAGACTATCTGGTGATTTATATGGACTTAATATATGGGCTGCCATCGCAATCATTGCTGCGTTATCAGTACAACACCACATAGGTGGTAATACTAATTGTAAATTATTGTGTTTAGTGGCTAATAATTGACATAATTCACGTAAACGACTATTAGCAGCTACACCTCCAGCAACGACTAACATTTTTGGTTGGTATTTATTTAACATAATTTCTAAACGATCCATAATTTGACCTAGTGCTCTTTCTTGAAATGCGTATGCTAAATTCGCAACATTTATTTGATTACCTTTTTTCTTTTCACGTTCTATAAGCTGTAGTACACTACTTTTTAAACCAGAGAAAGAAAGTTCATTATCGTTTTTTAATTTAGTAATTGGTAACTGATAATATGGGAGACCTTCTTTTGCTAGTTTGTCAATAATTGGTCCGCCTGGATAACCTAAATTCATAATTCTAGCTACTTTGTCATAAGCTTCGCCGATAGCATCGTCTAAAGTGTTTGCGACTACATTAAAATTATGATCATCATTCATTAAAACTATTTCACTATGGCCGCCAGAGACTACTAAGGCTAGTAGAGGATATTCTAATTTTGATACGTAAGCGTTAGCGAATATATGACCTGCTATATGATGAATGCCTAATAATGGTTTATTATAATAAAATGCTAAACTTTTAGCAGCGATTAAGCCAATATGTAAACAACCGATTAAGCCTGGACCAAACGTAACCGCAAAAGCATCGATTTCTTCGATTGATATATTGGCTTCTACTAAAGCTTCTTTAATTATTAAAGATATAGATTCAATATGAATTCTACTCGCTACTTCAGGTATAACTCCTCCATATTTTGAGTGTATATCTATTTGGGAAAGTACTTTATTTGCTAAAAGCTGTTTACCGTCTTTTAAAATGGCTACTGCCGTTTCATCACAACTACTTTCGATTGCTAGAATAGTTTTATATTTCATCGTAATTCCTCATCATTTCTAATCCATCTTCTCCAATAGAATAATAATCTTTGCGTATTCTATTTAGTTTAAATCCTAGTTTATTATACAAGTTAATCGCAATACTATTAAAACTACTAACTTCTAAAAATATTTTCTTTTTAAAAGTGATAATATATTTCAATAAATTAGTGGCTACTTGTTTATTTCTATATTTTTCGTCCGTAAATATGTAAATAATGTCGATAACATCGACATTTAAAATAATAATATATCCGTAACAAATATTATCATTTAATAAAATATAGTAATCGTATAATTGATTGATAAATTTTTGATTTATATCGAATTTTTGATTTAAATAACTTATGTTACATTTTTTAATTTCCATATTGGTTATTATCTTTTAAATACATTGGTACTAAACTATCAATATCGTCAATAAATTGCCACTGCTTTTTAAGTGATAACATGTTTTCTAAAGTGTTTTTAGCAGTTTCTACTTCAATTAAATTATCATAATTATAACTAGCTAATTGTTCTTTGAAGACGATGTTAGTTTTTTCAATAAATTGACCATTTTTAACTAATGCTACATAGTAACGATTACTTCTGGCATCTAAAGTAACTAATGTAGTTTGAGGATTATTACCGGCATTGGCTAATAATGTATCAAGAGTATAGACTTTAATTTGTTGATTTAAGCTAGCTATTACTTTAGTAAATGTTAACGCAATTCTTAAACCAGTATATGATCCTGGTCCGATTGTTAAAACAATAGTAGTTATATCACGTGGATTTAGATTATATTCTTTAAACATTTTATCAATAATAGCAACTAATAGTTCAGATTGTTGACGAGGGTGAGGATTAGAATATTTAGCGACTAAAATATCGTTTTTTACAATTCCAATATTTAAATAATTGGCGGCTGTGTCTAATAATAAAATCATATATTTACCTCACTAAAACCGGAGTATGTAATTTTTCTTTGGTCGTTTTCAATAATTTCAAATTCAATTGTTTTATTAGTATTGAGGTCGTTATCATTTAAAAATTGTGCCCATTCTATTAACATAATTGATTGATTGTCTAAATAGTCTAAAAATCCTAAATCTTGACTAATTCCTTCTAAACGGTATGCATCAATATGAATTAATGATAATGGTTGGTTAAAATATTGTTTCATAATGACAAAAGTAGGTGAATTGACACAGTCTTTAATGCCAATAGCTAATGCTAATCCTTGAGTAAAAGTCGTTTTACCGCTGCCCAAATTACCTTTTAAAAAAATAATTTCACCACCTTTTAATTGCCTAGCAATTTCTTTCGCAAATTTAAAAGTTTCTTCTTTAGAATGTGTAATTATTTGATACATATATAACCTCGCTTCACAATTATACCCCAAAGAGGAAGTAAAAAAAAGACCCTCATAAAAATATATGAGGGAAAATTACCTGGCGACTTGTTATCTTCACATTAATGCTATTTTCACCGATAGAGTGCTTAACTTCTGTGTTCG
>JAEWIH010000131.1 GCA_023387245.1 Bacillota bacterium
TTGGTCAGGTGAAGTTAGTGTTTAATCCTGAAATTAATCGTTTTTATACAGTGGCTTTTAAGGATGGCGAATGAAATATCATTTAATTGCTAGTGGTTCTAAAGGTAATTGCTTATTGGTAGGATATTTAAATAAGTGGTTAGTTATTGATTGTGGCATTAGTCAAAAATATTTTTTAGAATGTTTATTAAAATTAAAGATTAGTTTAGATCAAATTAGGGCAGTCATTATTAGTCATGGTCATAGTGATCATTATCAGAAATTAAAATGTTTAGAAAACATTACTTGTTATAGCAATAATATAAAAGATCAAGAAATTAATTATAGTAACGATTTTATGATTGATGATTTTAAAATTATGCCTTTATTATTAAGCCATGATTATGAGCCTACTTATGGATTTGTTATAGAGGTTAATTGTAAAAGATTAGGCTATATTACTGATACTGGTTATTTGCGTGATAGCGAAATTAATAAGTTAAAGGGTTGTGATTATTTAATTATTGAGAGCAATTATGATGAGGAATTATTATTGGCTTCTAATCGTAGTTGGTATTTAAAAAAACGGATTATGTCTAATAAAGGACATCTTTCTAATCAGGATACTAAAAGGTATTTAGATTTAATTGGTGTTAGTGATAATTGTGAAATAGTTTTGGCACATATTTCTCAAGATGTTAATAGTGATGAATGTTTGATGATAGTATTTAAAGATTATAAATTTAAAATTGCGCGTCAGTTTGAAATATTGAGTAATAATAATTAGGTTTATGCCTAACTTTTAGTGGTGATGATTATGAAATTTATTACAATTGGTAAAATGGCGAATAATAATTTGTCTATGGTGGAGAGGGAGTATGTTAAGTGGATAAGTCGCTTTAGAAAATTAGAAATTGTTGAATTAAAACAAGTTGAAAATCATGATGATATTAATAAAATAATTAGTGAACAAGAAGATATAATTTTAAGGCATGTTAGTCATAATGATTTTGTTTGTTTACTTGATTTGCGTGGTAAAGAGCTTGATTCAATAGAATTTAGTAAACATATTGATAATTGGCAACGATTAGGTAAAGAAATAGTTTTTATTTTTGGTGGCTCTTATGGGGTGGGGCCTAAAGTTTTTGAGCGAGCTAATTTTTGTTGGTGTTTATCTAAGTTAACTTTTCCTCATTTACTAGCTCGTATTTTAGTGTTGGAACAAATTTTTCGGGCTTATAAAATTATTAATAATCAAACATATCATAAATAAGGCTTTAAATATTGTTATTATAAGTGTTTATACTTGATAAAATATTAAAAATGGGTTAGAATGAAAGCGGATAACACAAAGGAGGTTCATTTATGAGAGAACAAACAGTTTTAGTTATTGATCCAGTTGGGTTACATGCTCGTCCTGCTACTGTAGCCGTTAATGCTGCTAGTAAGTTTAAGAGTGATGTTAAAGTATCATATAAGGGTCGTGCTGTTAATATGAAATCAATTATGGGAGTAATGAGTTTAGGTATTCCGACTCAGTCTGAAGTTGTAATTAGTACTGAGGGCGATGATGAAGAAGAAGCAATTACAACTATCGTTGATGTATTACGTACTCAAAAAGTAATTGAATAATTAAATTCAGCATTTGAATATTTAAAAAAGAAATGTGTAATTATAATACCTTTAGAGCACACTAAATAAAAAGTATACTATACTTAATTTAGTAAACTCTGGAGGTATTATTTTTTATTGGAAAACATAAAAAAACTGACTTTTGGAGTTAGAAAATAAAAAATGGTGCAAAACCCCGTATCAACGGTTATGCATCATTGTTATTTGTCCTTCATTATCACAATAAAAAGAAAGAAGATCAGAAATATCATTTGCTTTGATAGTTTCTATATTGCCAATATATTTAAAGCAATGATGTGTTACGTCATTTGATTGAGGAGAATAAAAGCTATTATAAATAATAAGATAAAAACAATTTAAGAGTTAGAAAATGTTGAGATATACATATATATTGAGGTTGAAAAAGTATAAAACTTCAAAATAAATAAAAATTTATTATGTTATTAAACTCAATAGATTAGGTTGATATATTTTATTGTTTTATATAAAATATAAAAAAGAGAGTATAGTATGGAAACGCATTTGAATATGGGGGCTTTTTATGCTCTTGAAGAAAATGGAATGATGGAAATAGATGGTGTTTTTTCTGACGGATTTTCTAGGAATAGATGTAGAGATGAATAAGAATTTTCATGATTTAAACAACATTGAATTCATAGAGATAGAAGGCGGATGCATATCAGTTGCTTTAGCTTTATCTTGGGGAATTACAAAGGCTGTAGGAATTGTTTCTGGAACAACCACAACTGTTTATGTATCTGGTACAATTCAGCATACTTGTATAGGAGAATAAATGAAAACATTGATACTTAGAGTTTTTAAAATTGTATTGCTATTTATTTCGTTATTTGTTATTAATATTATAGTATTTAAAATTATTTCACTTTTAGGATTTAGCGTTATTATGACAGATTTTAGTTTTTTTGTTCCTCCATTATTCGCAACAATTGTCTTGTTATTAATTAACAAATACAAAAAATAAGGGTTCTAATACCTCTAGAGCACACACTAAATAAAAAGTATACTATACTTAATTTAGTCAACTCTGGAGGTATAAAAGTTAAAATAAGATTACCCAAATTGTTGCAAATAAATGGTTACACTTTGTTTCAATTGAGGTAATCTTTTTTCTAAGTATAGCAGTTATTAGAATAAATTTAGTAATAAATGTAAAAGGAAAATAGTAAAGAAAGTATAAATATTAAAAGAAAGGGATTAATTCCTATATAAGATTAGTAATCAATCCTTAAAATTGGATTCAGTTCAAATACACATTA
>JAEWIH010000003.1 GCA_023387245.1 Bacillota bacterium
TATTGAAAAATTCATGCTTGAACTTGGCAAGGGATTTATGTATGTGGGCGCACAACAAAGAGTAACGCTTGGAAATACCAATTATTATGTTGACATGGTATTTTATAATAAAATACCATGTCAACATAATAATTGGTATTTCCAAGCGTTACTCTTTGTTGTGCGCCCACATACATAAATCCCTTGCCAAGTTCAAGCATGAATTTTTCAATATGAGTTATTAAAGATTTTTCTAAATCGCTTTCCATAATTGGTTTTTCTTCAGGCATCCCTAAAAACTCAAATACATATGGATCTTTGATAACATCACTTGCCATATTTATTTCATTGCCCTTGAGAGCTAACTCTAATACCTTTTCTTTATTTTCGTTTCCTGATGAAAGTAAAAGTCTTTCAAAAAGTGATGTTTTTATTTGTCTTTTTAGCTCTCTTACAGACCAATTTGAATTGATAGTTTCTTTTTCATAAAAACTTCTTTTCTTCTCATCGCTTATGGAAAGTAATTCACAATAGTGCGACCAACTTAATTTGCCAGACAGTGTCTGGAAAATTGGAAAACTCAAATAGAAATTTCTCATATTAAACAAGTTGGATTTTGAAAATCCTTTACCATATTCTTTTGTTAACCTTTTTGATAAATCTGTAATTAATTGTTTACCATACTCTGCTCTATCCAAATTTCCTTGTTCATCTTCTACAATAATTCGTCCAATCTCCCAGTAAGTTTGAATAAGGATATTATTAACTTCTCTGGCAACACTATTTCTTGCATTATCCATCAATTCTTTAATGTTGCTATAAATATCTTTATGAATTTTATCTATTTTATTGCTCATATAACTACCGCCACTTTATCTACTATAATTTTAGTTGTTGTACCATAAATATTTAGTACATTAAATATTATGTTTCTTTTATTTATAACGACATAACAACATTTTTGCCCACAAATTTTTCTATTACTCTAATAAAATCATTATCAGGCTTATAATAATAAGTTATTATTTCCAATTCTATATTCGTTAGATTTTTAAAGCTTTTTAGTTATAGCTTTATCGAAATTATAAGTAGTTAATACAAACAAGAAATTAAAGCCAACAATATACTATAAAGCAAAAATATCAAGCACTAATCATCAGCACTTGATATTTTTAATATTATACATTTATTTAAACGATATTCTTTTTGCCAATCAACTACATATTCTAAAGGAATAGTAACCTCACTAGTCTTTGCACACTCAATAATCACTAAACTGTTTTGGTGTAAATGGTTAAATAGTAATTTTAAATATAATCCCAAGTCGTATTGATCATAGGGTGGATCAATAAAAACATAATCATATTTTTTTTGATTAGTTGTCAAAAATTCAAAACTATCACCTAAATAAAAATGACAATTTTTAGGACACTTTAACTTACTATAATTCTTTTTTATAACACTAAAGGCACTTTTATTTTTCTCAACAAAATCAACAAATTCAACACCCCGAGACAAAAACTCAAACCCAATCGCCCCGCTACCAGCAAAAGCATCTAATACATGGCCACCAAAAAAATAAGGACCTAAATGATTAAAGATCGACTCTTTAACTTGATCTAAAGTCGGACGAGTAACATTACCATCTAAAACCTCTAGCTTACTTCCTCGATATTTACCAGCAATAATCCTCATAATTTATCACGCTGCTCCAATAACCGCTTTTTATAACGAGCAATAATATTAATCGCAATCCCTAAAGCCATAAAAGCCACCAATTGGCTAGATCCACCAGATGATATTAATAATAACGGTACCCCAGTCAAAGGAATTAATCCACTAACACCACCTATATTAATCACAAAATGTAATATAAAATATGTAGCAATACCAATCAATGTTAACTTTTCTTTTTGACCAGCAATCTTTAAAGCATATGACAATAATGTATAAATAATTCCAAAATAAGCTAAACTAATAATTAAAAAACCAAAAAAACCACTCTCTTCAATAACAATAGCCATAATAAAATCAGTCTCGGACTCAGGCAACCAGCCAAATTTCATAATCGATTTACCTAAACCAACACCAAACAAGCCACCTCTAGCAAAAGCATATAAACCCCGCAACAGCTGATAAGAACTACCATACATATACTTTGGATTAAAAACATCATACAAAACCATAATTCGATTTAATTGATATTCTCGCAAAATACCAATCGAAGACAACAAATTTAAACCTAGCGGACTAATTAAAAACAATAAAATCAATAATAAAATTAAAAAATATTTAAAAATCTTTCTCATAACTGTTTTAATGACTGGATGAGCAACAAAACACATTTGACTAAAAAAAATCAAACCAATAATCGCCGCTGTCCCAAAATCTTTTTGGTATATTAAAACAATCCCAATCATTAGAAAAATAATTAATAAATTAATGCCAATACTATCAAGCATATATCTAAAATTTAATTTAAAATTACGCACATAACGCCTTTGACTCATCCACTCTTTAACTTCAATTTTATTAACAACATAACTAGTATATAAAATGGCAAAAATCTTAACAAACTCCGATGGCTGTATAGTAAAATATTTAAAATTTAACCAATTATATGCGCCGGTTGTTGCACCTTGAGAAGGAAATAAAATTCTAGTCGCTAACAAACTTAATAATAAAGTAACGACAACAATAACTCTTAAACTATCTTTCTTAAGCCAATTAAAAGAAAAATAATTAGCCAAGAAATATAAAGCTAAAAATGATAAAAATAAAAAAACAACTTGCTTAGCAGCAACAAAAGTCAATGCTCCTGCCTGAGTAGTCGATGACATTGATGCCGAAATAATAAAGAAAGAACCTACTATTGATAAAACAATTAAACAAAAAATTAATGTAGGCGATGTATTAAATAATTTTTTTAACCACAATTTCAATTTCATAAAACTATTTTAACACATTTTAACCTATTTCTAACTATACATCTAAATAATTTTGGTGTATCATTGTAATATCTGCTTAATTTCTAATATAATATGTGAGGTAATATGATTAATAATAAAAATATTATTTGCGATCCAAATGATATTCTAAGAAAAACAGCTCAAGCAGTTGAGCTGCCTTTGTCGTTACAAGATCGCCAAATTTTAGACGAAATGATAGAATATGTACGAAATTCTAAAGATCCTAAATTATGCCAAGAATTAGACTTATCAGGAGCCGTTGGAATCGCTGCTCCACAAATAGGAATCAATAAACAAATGTGTGTAATTAATGTCGATCATTTTGATAATGAAGGCAACGTAACTAAAACTGATGAATTTGCTTTAGTTAATCCTAAAATTATCGCAAAATCACAAAAATTAGCAGCTCTAAAAAATGGTGAAGGCTGTCTATCAATTAAACAACCTCATCCTGGTTTAGTTTATAGACCATATAAATTAGTTGTAGAAGCTTATGACTACTTATCAAATAAAAATATTACAATTAATGCTACTGGATATTTAGCAATTGTAATCGGACATGAAATTGATCATCTAAAAGGTATATTGTTTTATGATCATATTAATAAAAAAGATCCTTTTAGAGAAATTCCAAATAGTTTATTAATCGAGTGAGGAGAAAATGAAACAACAAAAAAATGATACTTTAATTTTTGCTTTAGGAGGACTAAATGAAGTCGGTAAAAATATGTATTGTATTCAACACAATGATGAAATTATCGCCATCGATGCCGGCGTCATGTTTCCTGAAGAAAACTTATTAGGTGTTGACTATGTCATACCTGATTTTAATTATTTAATTAAAAATTCTAAAAAATTTAAAGCTTTAATTATTACACACGGCCATGAAGATCATATTGGCGGTGTCCCTTTTTTATATCAAATGGTACAACCCCAAAAATTATATGCGCCTAAATTCGCAAAAGCTTTACTAGAAAAAAAATTCCAAGAACGCAAAATATCGAATGTAACTATTAATGAAATTGATAGTAATTCTCGTATAAAAACTAAAAAATTTATTATCGGATTTTTTAATGTAGTTCACTCTATTCCCGATTCATTAGGAGTTTTAGTCAATTCACCAAATGGCAGAATTATGTCAACTGGCGACTTTAAATTCGATTTAACTCCAGTCGGAACAAATACCGATTATCAAAAAATCGCTTTTATTGGTGCTTCTGGTGTTGACTTATTATTATCTGATTCAACTAATTCACAAGTAGACTCTTTTTCTATTTCCGAGCGAAAAGTAGCATCTGCCATTCAAGATATATTTAAAGCAACTACTGGCAGAATTATTATTGCTACGTTTGCTTCAAATGTATATAGAGTTGCTCAAATTGTTGAAGCAGCCATCAAAAACAAACGTAAAATTGCGGTGTTTGGGCGTTCTATGGATCGAGTAATGG